>CAMDPK010000041.1 GCA_945904015.1 Candidatus Kuenenia stuttgartensis
CTCGTCGCGTTGGGACAAGCTACTTGCGTTCGGCGACGATCAAGGACGCACCGACGGCGGCGGTCAGGCGGTCGAGAACGTCGGAACGCAAGGTTCGGTCTCCCGCCAGGAAATCACTGAGTTGCTGAGTCGTGATTCCCGCCTCGGCGGCGAGGTGCGTGATCAACCGCTGTTCGAGTCGTGAGTCGGGCTGGTCCGAATCGTTGCGGCGGGCAACAATCGGCAAAGTCTCGGCAGAAGTTCCCGGCTCCGGAGTCCGATCATGGCCACCGCCAAGCGTCGCTACAGCAAGGAAGAGTTCGCTCGGCGCGGCCGCGCGCTCTACGACAAAGTGATTCGTCAGACGTTTGAACCGAGCCATGACGGACAATTCGCGGCGATCGACATCGAGACCGGTGAGTTTGAAATTGATGCCAAAGACCTGGAAGCCGTTCACCGACTGCTGGAGCGGCTGCCCAAAGCACAGCCTTGGCTGTGTCGCATTGGCTTTCGTTCACTTCGTCGAATTGGCTTCGGGCCGCGAAAGGCTCGCGCATGATTCGCGGCATCGTCACCAGCTCCGAAGGGATCGTGCGACTCTCGGTGTTTGGCAAGCGTGGCCAACAAGAAACCATCGAAGCGATAGTGGATACCGGATACGACGGCTACCTGACATTGCCGCCGACCATGATTCGCGAACTTGAATTGCGTTGGATCAGCTTCGGCGACGCGACCTTGGCCGACGGGAGCGAGATCGCGTTCGATGTTCACGAAGGAGAAGTTCTCTGGGACCGTCGGCGTGTGTTGATCTCAATTGATTCGTCAGATTCAACACCGCTCGTCGGAATGCAATTACTCGAAGGCTTTGAGCTGACGATGCAGGTGTGGCAAGACGGACCAGTCCTCATCAAGCGGATGAAGCCGCCGATCAAAAAGCCTCGTCGCCGCCGATAACTCCACTCCAACGGATCGCGCTGTGCGCAGACGCGCCGACTCACGTCCACACATCCGAGGTCGAGTCGCCCAGAGGGAAACGCATTTCATGGGCACGGGCCGGGCCATCGGGTTCTTGGCCGAAGTCCACGAAGAAGCGGTCGTTGAGCGTCAGCCCGCCTTTGGTGGTGTCGGCGTCGACTCGCAGCATGATCGAGCCTTGCTTGGCGATGTTCGGGTAAAACTGGTTGTCCCAACTGCTGACGAGCGAATCGGTGACATACAGGCGTTTGCCGTCGAGGCTGAGTTGCAGCATTTGCGGCCCGCCTGTCGCGGTCTTGCCGTGAATCTTCGGAGCCTTGCCGAGCAGACCGCCCACCCACACCTGTCCCGTGAGTTTCGGCTTTGAAGGATTGCTGATGTCGTATTGTCGGACATCGCCGTGGAGCCAATTCGAGAAGTAGAGCCAGCGATCGTCCAACGACACGACCAGATCGCTGATGAGGCCCGGCACCGGGAAGTCCCAGCCTTTCAGTTCCTGGCCCGCGACCTCGATGACCTTCTCGGCCTTCCACTCCTGGCCTTCCTTGAAATAGTGCCACATGACGCTGGAGAGCGCCGCTCCGACATAGCCGTGCGTGCTCGCGGGGTTGTGGTGGAAGCGGACTTCGAGCGGGATCATGCCTTGCTCACCGAGGTCGATGCTCTGGGCGATGCGGCGTTTCGACCAGTCCCAGAAGTGGAGATGATGTCCATACTTGCCGGCCTTCACGTCGTCGAGTTGGAAACCGGGGCGCGTCGTCTTCGGTGCTCCCCATTCGCTGCTGACCATCACGTTGTGCCGCGGCTGATACCAGAAATCGTAGTTGAAGTTCATGCCTTGCGTGTCGGCTTCCCAGCGGCCGGCGATGTTGAATTCCTCGTCGAGCAACAGGAATCCTCCCGGCCCATTGAGCTGCTCATCGCCGAGCATCGAGATCATGATCCGGCCATCGGCCAGACAATGCACCGTATGCGGTGCCGTCAGTTTCGTCTGGCGAACAATCTCGCTCGGTTCGATGACCTTGTGCAACTTCGGAGCGTCCGGTTGCTGCGTATCAATGATGTGAATGCGACCCGAGACCAATCCGGGAACGATGAGATACCGCCGAGCACGATGACCGTGGCAACTGCCACAAGCATTCCAACCAAAGTGATGCAATTCATCGCCGACGTTCGGCATCTTGAGCCGATGGATCACCTGCGAATAGGTCTTCGACGCGGGATCGAGATCCACTGTCGCCAGATAATCCGGCTGCTTCACTCCCGTGCCTGCATAGACGCCGATGACATACGCGATTTTCTCCGGCGGCGATTTGCGAGCCTCCTCCGGAGTGGCGAACGTGCGATCCTCGCAGTGGTCGTCACCTCGGAGATGCCCGCTTGCCAGAGCGAGTGATCCACCCGCCGCCACAGAGGTCAAGAATTGACGTCGATCCATGATGTTCTCCTCAAGTGTTGAGTTGCTTGTGAAACCGGTACACGGATGGCTTGGCTGGCTTCAAACACCAGAAACTTGGCATTCTCTTTTGTGAGCGGGGCAATTGTCCGCCAACTGGCTGCTGCGCCAAGTTTCATACGCCTGATGTTCCCCACTGCCCGGCGTTTTGCGGTCGGCTTCAAAACACAGCAGCCCGGACACCGATCGGTGGCCGGGCTGTTTTGTGGAGCAGGTTTGGAACCTGCCAGTATTCGTTCGCGGACAGGTTGCAAACCTGCCCAACAATTACTGCTACTGCGTGACGATCTCGAAGCCTTTGATGTGCTCATTTGTTTGAGCCAGTTCGGTCAGTTTTGCTTTGATGTCCAGGTCTTTGTTCGCGAGCTTGAACTGACAGCTTTGTTTCTTGATGTCAGTTTGAATGTCGGAGACGCCTTCGACGTTTGCCAAATCGCTGCGCACGGCAGCGGCACAGCCGCCTCAGGTCATCTCTGGCAACTTGAGCGTCACCAGCACCGTCCCTTCCGGCAAAGCTTCATCGGCGGGAGCGACACTGGCCGGATCAGCAACGGGCGAATCGTTCGCCACCGGGGGCGGACTGCTTTGGCCGCAGCCGAGCACGGCCGTCAGCATCAAGGAACTCAACCAAAACTTTCTCATGGATCAAATCTCCTCAAGTTCAGTTCAAGGCGAAAACTCGCGGGCAGACCGATCCCGCGAGCGGCAGGATTCTAAGGTCGGCCGTCCGCAGGGTCACGCTGCAATTCCTCTGTTCTTGAGCGTTTGGTGCGGATCGGGAGGGCGAGGATCTCACCGAGCCGGATCGGGGATTGGGAGTCTGTCACACGACGCGGCTCGGCGGGAGCCTCGCCCTCCCGTCACGACGCTGGCGTGCTCCGCGCCGTGCGAGTTCGCCGCTAACATGCCCGGCTCAAATTTGGATTTCGTTTGAGGCCCTCATGCAACCGACTCAGTTCATCAATATTGTCAGCACGGTGCCGCTGGTCGCACCAAAAGTCTTGAAGACCGAGCTGCCGATCACGCTCGCGACCACCAAAACGGTGCTCGATAACCGCGAGTCGATCCAGCGCATTCTGGCCGGCGAAGATTGCCGAGTCCTGATTGTCGTCGGCCCGTGCTCGATTCACGATCCAAAGGCGGCGTTCGAATACGCTCAGCGATTGAAGGGACTCGCCGACAAAGTTGCCGAGCGAATGCTGCTGGTGATGCGGGTCTATTTTGAGAAGCCGCGCACGACGGTTGGCTGGAAGGGGCTGATCAACGACCCGTACCTCAATGACTCGTTCGACATTCAAGCCGGGTTGCGACTGGCGAGGAAACTTTTGCTCGACATCGGCGATCTGGGATTGCCGGCTGCGACGGAGTTGCTCGAACCGATCACGCCGCAATACATCGCCGACTTGCTGACACTGGCGTCGATCGGAGCACGCACGACCGAATCGCCGACGCATCGGCAGATGGCCAGCGGCCTGTCGATGCCGGTCGGCTACAAAAATGGCACCGACGGCGGCTTGCAGGTCGCGATCGACGCGATGATCGCCGGTCGCACGCCGCACGCTTTTCTGGGCATCGACGGTGACGGCCACACTTGCGTCGTCAACACACGCGGAAATCCTTGGGGGCATCTGATCCTGCGTGGAGGCCGCTCCGGCCCGAACTACTCGCCGGAGCATGTGCAGGCCGCCGCCGAGGCGCTCTCTGCCGCCAATTTGTCGCCTCGAATGTTGGTCGATTGCAGCCACGCCAACTCGAATAAGGACTACCGCAATCAACCCAGCGTCTGGCGCGACGTGATCGCTCAGCGAGTCGCCGGCAATCAGAACGTCATCGGCTTGATGCTCGAAAGCAATCTGCTTCCCGGCAATCAAAAGCTGACGTCCGATCCGTCGCTGTTGCACTACGGCGTCTCGATCACCGACGGCTGCATCGCCTGGGACGAGACCGAAGCGTTGATTTTGGAAGCCAACGACAAGCTCGGTGGCTGAGACTTTTGAAAACAGACACCTTTCTCCAAGGAGCAGACCGTGAATTCGATCAGCACTCTGAAACTTGTGCGAACTTGGGCCTCTTGTTGTTGTCTGTTGCTCGTCGGCACGGCCGCCCTGGCCGACGAATTGAGCAAAGAAGAACGTGACGCTGGGTTCGTTTCGATGTTCAACGGCAAAGACTTCACCGGTTGGCGGTTCGAGGGAAAAGAGTCGCCGCCGAAAGAACTGCCGGACAATTGGAAGGTCGAAGACGGTCTCATCAAGCTTTCCGGCGGCAGCAAGCCGCATTTGGGTTCGGCCAAGTCGTATCGCGACTTCGAGATGAAGTTCGAATGGCGAGCTGTCAAAGAAAACTACAACAGCGGCTTCTTCATCCGCAGCGGCGAGAAGGTCGGAGCCAATCAGATCAACCTCGCCAAAGCCCACGAAGGGGCGTTCATCGGCGGCAAGATCACCGGAGCGAAAGAGGTTCCGCAATTGCAGAAGAAGCCGGGCGAATGGAACGAGTGGCGCGTGCTGGTCGTCGGCGACAAAGTCACGTTCTGGTGCAACGAGCAACTCGCCTGGGAAGCCACCGGGCTGGAAACCAAAGAAGGCTACATCGGCCTGCAAGCGGAAGGTGCTCCGCTGGAATTTCGCAAGCTGCGGATTCGTGAGTTGAAGCCGACCGAGCTGTAACCATCAATCCGTCCCGTCAGTTCGAGCCTAGGGTGGATCGAGTCATCGAGACCTACCACGATCCGCGACTGCCCCGGTGGGTCTCGATGACTCGACCCACCCTACAGGCACAGGCTGAAATCGACCGAACCCTGAGAGGTGCGCCATGACGAAGCTTCCTTTTTGCGTCTTGGTTCTGATCGCGTTGCTCGGATTAAGCAACGTCACGGCCAGCGCGGCTGAGCCAGCAGTCAGCTTGCCGATCGGCGAAGTCGATGGCCAACCGCTGTCGGCGAACGTCAAGCGGGTGATCGAAGCGCTGCAATTCCTCGGATCACCATTGCCGGCGGATGAAATCGAGACGCTTAACGCCGCGGGCAAAGAACGCGACGCGAAGCAAATTCAAAAATTGCTCGACTCGCGCGTGCTGTTGCTCGCGCACATCAATCCGGAGTCGCGAGTGAAGGTGCGGCGCGGTCCGGCCGCCGCCGAGTTGCAGCAATTCGGATTCACGCCGGTGCTCATCAAAGTGCTCAACGAGAGCACCGTCACGAAGCGAATGAAGCTGGTCAGCCCGCAAGGCGGAGCGGTCTATGCCGGAGCGAGTAAAGGCTCGCTCGGCCGTCAGCAGCAGACCGAATTAAACGAGAACGAAAATCTCAAACGGGATGTCGAACGATTCTTGTCCGTCGAAATGTTTGAGCAACCGCCGATGACCGATCGGCTCAGCGGCCTGGAAGTCGAGTACGCCATCGGGCTGATTCTCTCGACGGAAGCCGGCAAGCGTGAGGCGACGATCGGCATCGACCTCGAACAAGGCAACCAGGACATCGGTTTTCGTGGCGAAGTGCCGGTGCTGTTTCGCGTCGCGCCGGCGATTCCGGTGAAGCTGGAGATTCGAGACTTCGATGGCACTCCGACGACGGCCGCTTTGGTCGTGAAAGACCGCTTCGGCCGCATCTTCCCGCCGCAGCCGAAGCGACTCGCTCCAGATTTATTCTTTCAGCCGCAGGTCTATCGCGTCGACGGCGAGTCGCTGTTGCTTCCCCCCGGCGAGTTCACCGTGCAGTTCGCTCGCGGCCCAGAGTATTGGGTTCGGGAGAAGAACGTCGCAGTCTGTGGGGCAGATTTTCAACCTGCCCGTCCAAAGCCCGCTCCAGCCGGGCAGGTTGAAAACCTGCCCCACGGAGCTGCGCTAAAACTCGACCTCGAACGCTGGGTCAACACTCATGAGCACGGTTTCTTTTCCGGCGATCATCACATCCACGCGGCGGGGTGTGCTCACTACACGGTGCCGACCGAAGGAGTGACGCCGGAGGACATGTTCCGACAGGTCAAAGGCGAAGGATTGAACGTCGGCTGCGTGCTGACGTGGGGGCCGTGCTACAAGTTTCAACGACAGTTCTTTCAGCCTGCTCCACACAACCTCAGCGAGCCGCTCACGCTGCTGAAGTACGATTTGGAGATTAGCGGCTTCGGGTCGCAGGCGCTGGGGCATGTCTGCCTGCTGAACCTGCGAGATCAGACCTATCCCGGTTCAGACGGCACCGAGACAAAAGGCTGGCCGACCTGGACGACACCGGTGATGCGCTGGGCGAAAGCTCAGGGCGGCGTCACCGGCTACGCGCACTCGGCCAGCGGATTGTGGATTGATCCTCCGAAGGCGGCGACGCGATTCCTCGCCAAGTGGGATGCCGACAAGAACGGCACGTTGTCCGCCGATGAAACGGCGAATGCTCTGATGCTGGAGCCGTTCGACAAAATCGACACCGACGGTGATCGCAAGCTGACCGAACGCGAACTGACACTTTGCCATGATCGCGCGGCCGACCAACTGCCAAATCTTGCGATCCCCGAAATGAATGGCGTTGGCGCGATGGAGTTGCCGGTCACGGTCGTCGAGGGCGTCTGCGATTTCATCAGCGCGATGGACACTCGGCGGATTCAGGAGTGGAACACTTGGTATCACGTCCTCAACTGCGGTTTTCCGTTGAAGGCCAGCGGCGAGACCGACTTCCCCTGCATGAGCAGCCGCCGCGTCGGCCAAGGCCGCGTCTACGTCCAACTCGGAAAGGTCGAGAAGTTCGACTTCGCCTCGTGGTGCGACGGGATCGCTCGCGGTCGGTCGTATGTCTCGGACGGCTTCGCCCACGCGCTCGACTTCCGAGTCAACAACGCTCGCCCTGGCTTCGGCGATGTCGCGCTTTCGCAAGCCGGCGAGGTCACGATCACCGCGAAGGTTGCGTTTGCTCCGATCACACCAGAGACCGTCGCCCAAGGAGTCGTCGAGCCAGTCGGTGGCAAACGGCTCGTCGGCGACACCGTCGAACTGCACGGCCCACGCTCCGACAAGTTGATCGAAGGGGGTGAGCGACTGGTTGAGATCGTCGTCAACGGCCGAGCGGTCGCGTCGCGCAAAGTCCCGGCCGACGGCAAGACCCACGATCTCAAGTTTCAGATTCCAATCACGCAAAGCAGTTGGGTCGCGCTGCGTCACTTCCCACAACTGCACACGAACCCGGTCAACGTGCTCGTCGCCAGCAAACCCATCCGAGCTTCCCGCGAAAGTGCCCGCTGGTGCGAAGAGGTCATCGACCTGCTGTGGCGCAACCGCGAGCGAGTGATCGCCGAATCCGAACGGGACGAAGCGCGGCGGACGTTCGAGAAAGCGAAGGCCGCGTACCGGGCAATTGCCGAGTCCGGCCGATTGCCGTGAGCCGATGGCCGACAGCCGTGATACCGTTTTTCAGGATTCCTAAAAACGGTATCACGGCTGTCGGCATTCGGCGATCTGTTTTCGGCCGGCCATGAGACGCTTACAGCCGCTTGACTTTGATGTTCTTCCAGCGGCATTTGGCTCCGTTGGGCCAGCCTTTGCCGCCGTGGACTTGGACAGTGATTGAGCCGGCCGGGCCGAGCGTCTCAGCGACCTTCGCCGCGTCGTAGCCTTTGCCGTCGAATTTCTTGCCGTCGAAGTCGTTGACCTTCAGGCCGTTGATCCAGGTCGTGATCTGCGGAGGATTGCCGACGACACGCACCTTAGCGGTGTTCCAGTCGTTGACCTTCCAGGCCTTGAGCCATTCGTCACTGGTGCAGGTCGGCGTCGCGGTCGGTGCGGGGTCAGTCGGCTTGGCGAACAGTTTTAACAGCTTGCCGTCTTTCTCTTCGCCGAAGATGTCGTATGGGCGCGTGTTGAAGCCGCCGGTCCCTTCGCCGTAGATGTGGCCGACGTTCCCTCGGTCGTGGTAGTCCACCATCATTTGGAAGCATTGGCCTTTGTCGTTGGACCGCACGAACAGGCCGGAGCAGACGCCCCAGTCGGGCTTCATGTCGATCAGCAACTCGAAGTCTTTGAACTTCTCGTCGGTCAACAGGATGCCGCCGTTGCCGCTGCCGGGCGGGTCTTGCTCGCCGGAGATGGCTCCGTCTTCGACGATCCAGCTTCCGCCGGTGCCGTGGCCGATTCGTTCGGGGTTCTTGTGCCAACCGGCCAGCGTCTTGCCGTCAAAGATCGGTTTGAAATCATCGTCAGCCGCGCGGAGCGACGTGGCCGCAGCAACAAGGAACAGCAAGGCAGCGCATGGCACAATGAAACGTCGCATGAGTGAATTCTCCGAGTTGATGAACTTCCGTACTTCGAGTTTCGGATTTCGAACTTCGAGTTTTCCGTCTTACTCTTCTTCTTCGTGGACTTTGGCCCCTGCGACGATCTTCTGCTGTTCGTTGCCGGGGACGACTTCGTAGTGGCTCGTCTCGAAAGTGTACGAGCCTTGGCCACCAGTGATGCTCGACAGCGATCGAGCGTAGGTCTGAATTTCGGCCAGCGGCACCGAGGCTTTCACGATCGTGAAGTTGCCGGGGAGCGTGTCCAATCCCTCCATGCGACCGCGGCGCGTGTTGAGGTCGCTGGTGATGTCGCCGAGCTTCTCGCCGGGGACCATGATCTCGGCCTTCACGATTGGTTCGAGAAGCACCGGTTTCGCTTTGGCGAAGACCTCTTTGAAGCATTGCCGGCCGGCGGTCTTGAACGCGGTTTCGTTGCTGTCCACCGGATGGTCCTTGCCGAAGAACAGCGCGCACCAGCAGTCTTGAACTTGGTAGCCGGCGAGCACACCTTTCTCCATCCGATCTTTGACTCCCTTCTCGACGGCAGGTATGAAATTGTTCGGCACACTGCCGCCGCTGACGCAATCGAGGAACGCGTAATTCAGCACCGGGTCGTAGTGGAACGAGCGCAGACTCTCGAAGCGTTCTTTGATGAAGTATTCCTCCGGCACGATGCCTTGCGGCAGCGGTCCGATGCGCATGTGGACCTCGGCGAATTGGCCAGAGCCGCCCGATTGTTTCTTGTGGCGGTACATCCCCTCGGCGTTCATGTTGCAGGTTTCGCGATACGGGATGCGCGGCATGGCGGTGACGACATCGACCTTGTCCCGCTTGTGGAGTCGATGCACGATCGCTTGCAGGTGTAGTTCGCTCATCCCTTGGATAACCATCTCGTGAGTCTGGGCTTCGCGCGTGACGTGAAAGGTTTGGTCCTCCTCTTCGATCTTGTGCAGAGCCACGGAGATTTTTTGCTGATCGGCGGCGGTCTTCGGCGTGACGGCAAGGCCGACCATCGGGCGCGGGAATTTGAGCTCCGGCAGATCGAGATGCACGCCCTGAGCCGACAGCGTGTCGCCGACATGCAGATCATCGATCTTCACGACAGCGATGATGTCACCCGATGTCGCCGTGTCGACATTCTCATGCTTCGAGCCTTGCATCTCCAACATCTGACCGATCTTGATCGGCTTGTTGCTGCGATGATTGTGCAGCGTCACGTCCTTGCCAATGTGCCCGGCGTAGACTCGCAAGTACGCCATCTTGCCGACGAACGAGTCAATGCGGACCTTGAAGACCTCGGCCACGAACGGATCGTCCGGATTCGGGTTAATGACGATGTCCTCGCCCTTCTCGCTTTTGGCCGGACGGTCTTCGTCCAACGGCGACGGAGCGTAATCGGCCAGCGCGTCGCACAGCTCTTGCACGCCGACATCGGACTTCGCCGACGTGAACATGATCGGGATCAGCGTGCCGTGGCCAATCGCCTTGCCGATGAGATGGATGATTTCCTCTTCGGAGACATCTTCGCCCAAGAGAAAGCGTTCCATCAGCGCCTCGTCCGCCTCGACGATCGCGTCCATCAACGCCTGATGGTAGTCCTTGGGATTGAGCGGCAGTCCGGCCGGGACTTCGCCTTTGATTTGCAGCGCGCTGTGGACTGCGGTGAACTTCGCACCGGTTCCGTTCGGGACGTTGATCGGAACGCACGAGGTGCCCCAATGATCGCGGATGCTTGCCACCAGCTTGGGGATATCGACGTTGTCGCCATCGACGCGGTTGACCACGATCATTCGAGCGAGATGCTCGTCGGTCGCCAGTTGGAAACAGCGGCGAGCATTCACTTCCAATCCCGCGTTCGCATTCAGCACAACGACGGCGGTCTCGACGGCTCGCAACGCGCCGCAGACTTGGCCGATGAAATCGGGGTAGCCGGGGCAGTCGATCAGGTTGACGCGATGGTCGGCGTGCTCGTAGCGGCAGACATGCGAGAAGAGCGACTGCTTCTTTTCCTTCTCGTCGTCGTCGGTGTCGAGCAGGCTCGTGCCGTCGTCGACCGAACCGGCTCGCGTGCCGACTCCCGACTTGAACAGCAGCAAGTCGGCCAACGTGGTTTTTCCCGAATGCCCGTGCCCGACGAAAGCGACGTTCCTGATCTCATCGACCTTGTGCTTCGACATTCTCGGCTCCCTCAGTGATGTGCGTCACGGAGCCGACCGATCGAGCGCGAAATGAGGCGATCAAAGACTGCCACGTTCGCGAAAGAAGTACACGCACGACCGGTCAGCCAAACCTCCGCCTCCGACGGGCGGAACGAGGCGACATGGTATCCGGCGGCGCGGGAGTGGCAACAATGGTGGCCGACACGTCTCGTGTCGGTCGGTTGCGAGACGTATCCGCCACAAAAAGAAAATCCCTCGGAGCGGTTTGCTCCGAGGGTTTCGAAATCTCAATTTCAATCCGAGCGGTCAGTCGTCGATGGCGGACTCTATCTCATCGTCCTCTTCGCCGTCTCCAACCAGCGCGAATGCCAACTCCGCTTTGTCGTCGTCATTCGCCTGAGAGAAAGGGCTGACTTCCACCTCGTCATCGTCCTCGATTCCAATCGGAGCCGTCGTCGCCCACGGTGGGGTCGATCCCGCCAGATACGGCTGCTTAGGATCGGCGAGCATCAGGAAGCACCCTTTGGCAACCGGCTGCATGAACTGTTGGAACCACAGCATCCGCTGGACATGCGGCTGCGGGTTGAATAGCTGCACGCGAATGCCCTTTTCCCGCCAGTCGAACAGCAGGCCGAAGAAGCCGCTGGGGATGTACTTCACAAACTCCATGTTGACGCCGATGGAGTGATTCCGTTGCCGGTCGATGAGCAGCGTCAACGTTTCGCGGAGCAGGGCGAGGTCGGCACCGTCCCAAATCTCCATCGTGCCCAGGTCGATGACCTTGGCTCCGTTCCACTCATGAAAGTGCAGTCGATTACGCTTGGCCATGGGAGTGTTCTCTTGGGGTTCGTCGCGGGAGGGCCGGTCGAAACATAGGTCGCAAATGCGCGACAGAGACAATCGCAATGATTGGGCCAGTCGCCAAAACTTTTTCGAGACGAGCGCAAACTCAAACATTCCCGCGAGAAATGGCCACTGCGAGAATCCCGCGAACGTCAACAATTCGTCGGTTGTGTTGTTTTGCAACACCGCACAATCGGACGGATGTTGCGTTCTGAGGACATCGTTGCTGTCGGAAGGCAACGTGGCCGGTGGTCTGTCAGCCCGCTTGAATTCGACTCGGCCGAGCATCATGCTCTCGCCCGCACTGTCCGTTTCACGGCAGTCCGGCTCATCCCGTTTCGACCGCCCTCGCCTTGAAAGGGAACCATGTCCGACGAACGGAGTCCGTCCGCCGCCTCTGCGAAAACGTGGTTTGGTCATCCGCTAGGTTTGTTCGTGCTCTTCGGCGTGGAGATGTGGGAGCGATTCAGCTTCTACGGCATGCGAGCCATCCTGGGGCTGTATTTGAAATGCGCCGTGGAAGGCATGGCGAATCCGCCGCCGGGTGCGGTTGAAGGGTTCAACCCGGGACGCGGATGGCCGAAGGAAGAAGCCTCGAACCTCATGGGCTGGTACGGCGGCATGGCCTACTTGCTGCCGATCCTGGGAGGTTTGATCGCTGACAAACTGATCGGGACGCATCGCTCGATGGTGGTCGGCGGACTCCTCATCGCGCTGGGGCACATTGTGCTCGCGATCTCCGGTATGGGCGAGATGGCGATGAATGCGGCGGGGCTGGACCTGTTCATCTTCGGCCTCGCGTTGATCGTCGTCGGCACCGGGCACTTCAAGCCGAGCGTGTCGGTAATGGTCAGCCAGCTTTATCCAGATGGAGATCCGAGACGTGAAGGGGCCTTCGGCATCTTTTACATGGGGATCAACGTCGGTGCCTTTTTGGGAACCACGGCCTGCGCGTATTTGGGCGAGCAAGTTGGCTGGCACTACGGCTTCGGCGCGGCCGCGGCCGGCATGTTGGCGGGGTTGGCGATGTATGTGACCGTGCGTCCGCGATATCTCGAAGGGATCGGATTGCCTCGCGACGGCAAAGGGGCGTCCGCTCCGGTCTTCTTGCTGACGGGGATTGGCATCGCGGCGGTGGTCGCGGTGTTCTTCCACCTCGGATTGCTGAAGCGAATTGACCAAACGCTGAGCCAACCGTGGCTCGTGTGGGTGTTGCTGTTTGGCGGCATCGCCTGGGCGGTGTTCTTCACAGCGACGCAAGAGGTCGAGGATCGCGGCCCGGTCGCCGCAATCTTCATCTACATGGTCTTCAACACGTTCTTCTGGCTGGCGTTCGAGCAGGCCGCGACCAGCATCAACTTCTTCACGGATGAGAAAACCGATCGAATGCTCGGCACGTTCTTGGTGCCAACCGGTTGGTTCCAGGACATCAATCCTTTTGGAATCGTGCTACTCGCTCCGATTTTCGGAGCGTTGTGGACGATGCTCGAACGACAGCGACGCAATCCGAGTCAGCCAGTCAAAATCGGGCTGGGCCTGATTTGGTTGGGATTGGGTTACATCTTCACGGTGTGGGCCGGACTGCAAGCCAAAGACGGAGCCAAAGCCGCCATGTGGTTGATCGCCGCGACCTACATGCTGCACACCATCGGTGAGATTTTCCTGTCGCCGACGGGACTGGCCTTCGTCACCAAGACCGCTCCCAAAAGGCACGTCACATTGCTGATGGGCATTTGGTTCCTCAGCAGCTTCATGGCCTATGTGATCGGCGGAAAACTCGCGGGCCTGACCGATCGCATCGAAAAGGGAGAGATCAAACTCCCCTGGAGTTTTGGCGGCCAGGCCGACTTCTTTTTCCTGTTCGTGGCTACGTCCTTCGGAGCCGGCGCGTTGATCCTGATCTTGTCACCGTGGCTGAAGAAACTGACTGCCGGGCGAGATTCGTAGTTCGTCGTGGGGCAGATTTTCAACCTGCCCTGGTTGGACAGGCAGGTTGAAAACCTGCCCCACGTCACGCAACCTCAACGATCGCCTTGATCACGCCGGTTTCGAGCTTCGTGTACGACGGGAAGACTTCGATCAGCCCCTCGAACGGTGTGCGATGCGTGATCCACGGGCGGGTGTCGATGCGGCCGGTTTCGATCAAGTTGATGATCCGGCCGAAGTCTTTCGGCAACGAGTTGCGCGATGCGAAGATCGTCATCTCGCGGCGGTGGAACAGCGGGTCGGGGAAGCTGATCTCGTCGGTGACGATCCCCACGAAGACGATCCGCCCTGTGTGACCGACGTAGTTGAAAGCGTTGCACATCGACTTCGGGCTGCCGGTCGCATCGAAGACGTGAGCGGCCAGCGCGCCGTTGGTGATCTCTTGCAGAGCCTTCATCTCGCTGCCGTCGCCGGTGAAGCGGATCGTGTGCGCGACTCCCATCGTCTTTTGGCAGAAGTCGAGCCGGCCTTGATTCATGTCGAGCACTGTGACCGTCGCGCCGGTGAGTTTCGCGAACACAATCACCGACAGGCCGATCGGGCCGGCACCGATCACGAGTACATGTTCGCCCGGCTGCGGATTTGCTCGATCGACCGCGTGACAGCCGATGCCGAGCGTCTCGACCAGCGCGAGTTGTTCCAGCGTCAGCTTGCTCGACGGATGCAGCTTGCGAGCTGGCAGCACGAACTGCGGACGCATCCCGCCGTCGATGTGGACACCGAGCACTTGCAGCTTCTCGCAGCAATTGCTGTTGCCACGCCGGCAGGCGTAGCACTCGCCGCAGTTCATGTACGGCTCGACCGAGCAGCGGTCGCCAGCCTTCACGTTGCTCACGCCGGAACCGACCTCGACCACTTCGATGCCCAGTTCATGCCCCGGAATGCGCGGGTAGCTGTAGAACGGCATCTTGCCGAGATACCCGCTGATATCGGTCCCGCAGATGCCGACACGATGCACTCGAATCAGTGCTTCACCGGGGCCGGGTCGGTTCGGTTCAGGAATTTCGATGTGACGAAACTGTCCGGGCTTTTCGAGCTGAATGGCTTTCATGAGGCAACCTGATGAGTGAAGGGCAACGGATCGTTGATGAACGGGGACATTACAAGTCGTCTGGTTCGAGTCCTGTTTGTTTGGAAATTCTCGCCAGCATCTTCGGGCCAACTTCTTCTTGGTCGTGAAAGGCGAAGATGTAATCAGGCCAGCCGATCCGTTCGAGCACGCGATGAGAACCGGACTGTCATTTGATGATCCATCCAATCCGAAGCAGCGCGGCGAGCACACGCTTTGCCCTTGTTGAGGGCCATTGACTCATGGCACCACCGCAAAAAGATGGTCAAGGTCGGGAACCGACTCACCATGCTCCAGCCGATCAGCGACGACACGCAAAGCCAATGCCTGGACCCGTTCGACGGCATCCTGTCGTGTTTGTCCATAAGCGAGAACGCCAGGCAATTCGGTCGCTTCCGCGATCCAGCGACCGTCTGATTCAAGTTCCACTTCGATTGTCAGTGGCATTGTTCATTCCCTTTGCTGTCTGCGATACGGTTATCACGGCATCAGCCTAGATCAGGAATCTGCCCGGCTCAACGTCAGACTCGCATGAAATGCGGCATCAATTCACAGCCGGAATCAAAACAAAGCGTTGACGCGGCAGCGACGGCCTCGTCGTAAGTCGGCATACCGGCCGAGGCGATGTCTGAACCACACATCGCGAACGGCACGAAGCCGTGGCTGTGAGTTTTCGTGCGGAGAAACGTCGGATGATCCGGGCTGATCAGAATGCGGTAGTCTCCCTGAGAGTGCAGGTAGTCGTGAACCGGGGCGACAATATCGGCGTCAATCCGTTCCAACGCTTTGACCTTTTCGTCCGCGAGACCTTCGTGAGACGCCTCGTCGGTTGCCTCGACATGGACGACGATGAAGTCGATGTCAGGCCGCTTGAGAGCTTCGACGGCGTAGCGGCCTTTTGCGGCGTAATCGGTGTCGAGATAGCCGGTTGCTCCTGGGACTTCGATGACTTGCCATCCGAGCAATCGGCCGATGCCGCGCAGTAGATCAACCGCCGTAATGACCGCACCGCGCACGCCGAAGCGTTCGGCAAACGACTTGAGCGCGGGGGCTTTGCCTTGTCCCCACAGCCAAGTCTGCGTCGCCGTGTTGTCGCCACGAGTCCGATTCGATTCGACGCTTGCCAACACGTCGCAACTGCGCGACATCAGATCTCGCAGTAATTCTGATCCGGTGCCACTCGGCAAAAACTGGTCAATGATTTGGTCGATGATGTCATGTGGCGGGGTCGTGCTAGTGTCGGCGGCGAACGGCGAAGCCTCGCCCCGGCCGCGATAGATCAGCAGGTTGCGGTAGCTGACACCGGCGAAGTATTTCCAATGCGCATCCCCGCAGGCGGAGCGCTGCAAGGCTTCAATCAATTGCTGGCCGACATCGTTGGGAATCTGACCGGCGGTGAAGCTCTTCATCCGGTTATCCGCAACCGTGACGAAGTTGCAGCGGATGGCCCAATCGTCCGGGCCGATCGAAATGCCTTGCGCGGCGGCTTCGAGCGGCGCGCGGCCGGTGTGATACACGAGCGGGTCGTAGCCGAAGAGGCTCATCGTGCCGACGTCACTGCCGGACGGGAGCGAATCGGGGACGTTGTTGGCTCGGCCGACGATCCCGCGCCGCGCGATCTCGTCCATGTTGGGAATGTGAGCGGCCTGCAGCGGCGTCTTGCCACCCAACGACGCCTGCGGTTCGTCGGCGACGCCGTCCGGGATAATGAGGGCGAACTTCATGGAGCGTGTGAATCCTTTGCACGGCCAGCGATGCGTCGTTTAATTCGGAGCCAACGGCGACGGCAGTTGCGTTGAGAAAGATGCCGTCGCCGTTGGCTCCGGGTTAAACGACATGTCTCATTGGCGACCGGATTGGGTATCAGCGAACGGCTCGACATTAACACGGCGGGCGGTTTTCGTCAGCCGCACTTCGTTGCCGGATTCGTTGAAAGCCACGCCGTCCATGAAGGTGTGCATCAGCAGCAGGCCGCGACCCGTCGCTCGATGCAGATTCGCCGGGTCGGTGGGATCGGGCAGATCCTTCGGATTGAAGCCCGGCCCCTCATCACGAATCTTGAACTCCGCGCCCGACGGCGAGAACGAGGCGTCCACAAAAATGCGCCGTTCGCGATACGGCGACTCCTTCGCCCGGGTGCGAGCCACTTCGTGGTACGTCGACTTGTCGTCTTCGCGCAATGAGGACGACAGTTCGAGATTGCCATGAAACATCGCGTTGAGCAACACCTCTTCCAGAGCGACTCCGATCCGCAGACGTTCGGATTCGTCGAACAGGCCCATCGCGCGCATGGTCTGCTGCATGTGCGTCACGGAGGCAGCCAACAGCGGCAGTTCGTTTTCGAGCACAAATTTGAACTCGGCCTGCTGGGTCCGGTGAACCAGCAGCCGTGAAACATTCCGCTCATCGTCGGCGGCTTGCAGCACCATCCGCACAGTTTCGAGCAGGTCTTGAGCCAGACGCCGCTTCGTCACGTAACTGGCCGCGCCGCGCTTCAGAGCTTGCACGGCGGTCTCTTCGGTTCCCACGGCGGTCATGATGATCACCGGGATCAGCGGGAAGTCGCGCTTCATCGCTTCGACCAGTTGCAAGCCGTCGAGATGCGGCATGACCATGTCCGTGACCACGACGTCCGGCAAGTTTTCATCCACCGACTTCAGCGCCACGTAGCCGTCCTCGGCGTAGAACACCTGGCAGTCCGGCTCCTTTTCCAGAAGCCCGCCAGCGACGCGACGGTCCATCGCGGAATCATCGACGACCAAAATGGTGGTCATGTCAGCCTCACGGCTTTTCCAAGAACGCTTGCAGCTCGGTTTGACACGCTTGCAACTCAGGACGCAGCGAGTTCAGCAGTTGTTCAGCGGCAGCCAGATTACCAGCCAGAGCGAGCGTTTCCAATTCCTGTGACGGCGTTGTGAGCCGGTCCAATCCAAAAGTGCGACACGCGCCCCGCAACGAATGTGCGGCACGGCGAAAAAGAGGAGCTTGCTGCTCGGCCAACGCCTGATCCAGCTCTTTCATCCAGCGCGGGAAGTCTTCGAGGCAGGCGACGGTGACGTCACGCAACAACGCCGTGTCGCCACCAACAACCGACATGGCATGACTCCAGTTGACGATGCTGCCGTTGAGTTTTGGCGGAGGAGGAACCTTCTCTTCGAGAGGCTTTTGCGTCGTCCCGCGACGAGTTTTCCGGTCGGCTTTGAAGGACGATTCCTGAGGAAACACCGCCTTGGAAAAGTCCGATTCCAGAACCTCGTACAAATGGTCGGCGCGGATCGGCTTCGTGAGGTACTCGTCCATGCCGGCCGCCAGACAGCGTTCGCGATCGCCGCTCATGGCTTGAGCGGTCATCGCAATGATCGGCACATGCCAGCCGGATCGCGCTTCGCGCTGACGGATGACTTGCGTCGCCTCCAGGCCGTCCATCTCCGGCATTTGCACATCCATCAGCACGCGATCAAACGGCTGCCGAAAGAACATGTCAACCGCCTCACGCCCGTTGTGCGCGAGTGTGACCTGGTGCCCGCGTTTTTCCAGCAGCGCGATCGCGAGCTTTTGATTGAAGCGACTGTCCTCGACCAACAGCACTCGCAGCATGGTGCGAGCTTTCGCGGCGGCTCGCGCAGGAAGCGCGGGTGCCGCTTCGTCGCCAGATCCCAGTCGCAGCGAAATCAGCGTGTCGAACAATTCCGACTCATTCACCGGCTTCGCGATGGTGGCTGCGATCCCGGCTTGATCGCACTGCGCCAATTCCGCCGCGCGATCGGGCGAACTGAGCAGAAACAGCATGTGTCCGGCTCGATTTGCAAACTCCGCGCGAATGGTTGTCGCCAAATCAAAGCCGTCGCCACCGGGCATTTGGGAATCAACCAGAGAAAATGCGAAGGCACTGTCCTCGCCCTTCACGCGTTGCAATGTCGTCAGCGCTTCGTTTGCCCCAGCCACCGCCATCGGCCGCATTCGCCAAGAGGTCAGCAGGTCCATCAAGTTCTGTCGGCTCGTCGCGTTGTCATCGACAATCAACACTCGCAGTCCATCCAACGGCGAGGGATTCATCGCCGCCGCGACCAACTCCGAAACGGCCAGACGCACTCGGCTGGTCACAAAGAACGTACTGCCGCGTCCGGGTTCGCTCGTCAGCCACAGACGCCCCCCCATGAGTTGCGCCAGCTTCGACGTGATCGACAGTCCCAATCCGGTGCCGCCGTACTTGCGGTTGATCGACGTATGAACTTGTTCGAATGCCTCGAAGATCGCGTGCTGACGGTCCTCGGGAATGCCGATGCCCGTGTCGATCACATCGAATCGAAGTTCCAGCGACAACTCGTCGCGCGACGAGACGGTCACTCGCAGGACGACTTCGCCTGAATCGGTGAACTTGATGGCGTTGCCCAGCAGGTTCATCAAAATCTGTCGCAGCTTGACCACGTCGCCGAGCAATCGATCAGGCACGTCAGCGCGAATGTCCCCCACCAGCTCCAGTTGCTTGCGATGAGCTTCCAGCGCCAGCGCTTTCAAAATGCCGGCGATCATCGTCCGCAAGCTGAACTCGACCGCATCGAGTTCGAGCTTACCCGCTTCAATTTTCGAGAAATCCAGGATGTGATTGATCAGGGACAGCAACGCCTCGGCCGATTCCGCGACCGCCGTCAAATTGTCTCGCTGCGACGGTGTCAGCCCCGAATCGAGCACCAATTCCGTCAACCCGATGATCGCGTTCATGGGTGTGCGGATCTCGTGGCTCATGTTCGCCAGGAACAAGCTATTGGCCTGGCTGGCCGAGTCCGCTTGTTCTTTGGCTCGCAGCAACTGCTCCTCGACCCGCTTCTGCTTGGTCATGTCGAGCACGAAGCAGATGCACTCGCTGGTCGAGTTATCGAGCATCGACACTCCGAGCATCACCGGCACGCGACTGCCATCCTTGCGAATGTACTCCTTCTCCCAAGGAGGACAGACCCCCGTTCGATTCAGTGATTCGATCGCCCGCAAATCGAACTCACGAAACTCCGGCGGCGTGAGCTTGTCCCAGCGCAGCCGGCCAGAGGTCAGGTCTTCTCGCGAGTATCCGGTCAACGTCAAATAGGCATCGTTCGCTTCCAGCACTCGCCCCGACAAGTCCGCCAGCATGATGCCGATGATGTTTGCGTCGAACAGCTTCTTGAAGCGAGACGTGCTGCGCTGCAACGCCTCCTCCGCTTCGACGCGCGGGGTGACATCCCAGAACATCGTCTGCGTCCCGATCACTTTGCCCTTGGCGTCGGTCGCGGGAGCCTTCATGACCTGCACATGCAACCGCTGGCCATCCGGCGTGTGGTGGGCTTCGATGTCTTCCACCACCAGCCGTTCGCGCATGACACGCTGGTCGTCGCGGCGGTATTTCTCCGCCAACTCCGGTGGAAAAAACGTGAAGTCGGTACGGCCAACCAACTCCCCCAGTTGCTTGTGCAATTCGTCGCAGTACCGCTGGTTGGCGAAGACGAAATGTCCTTGAGCGTCCTTGCGAAACACGTTGATCGGCAACGACTCGATCAGCGAACGGTACATCTCCTCGGTCTGCCGCAGCGCGGTTTCGGTCCGCTGGCGTTCGACGGCGTAGCGAATCGTGCGTTCGAGAATCGACGTTGTCATTCGTTCCTTGATCAACACGTCCTGCGCGCCGGCTCGCAACGAGCTCATTGCGGCTTCGTCGTCATCCCAGCCGACCAGCATCAGCACCGGCGTACGCGGCGCGACTGCTTGCAAGTCACGTAATCCGTCAACGCCGTAGCGATCCGGCAGAACCCAATCGAGCAAAATCACATTCGTCGGAGCCTTCGCGAACGCTCGTTTGGCGGCCCCGATGTTGGCCACATGCGTCACTCGCATCCGGCAGCGAGAGGTTTGCGCAAGCAGGTCGCTCAGCCGCCGCGCTTCTGCGGGGTTGTCCTCCACGAGCAATACGGAAAGCTCGGAGTCCAGCATTTTGTAAAACCGAAGTGTGCGATCCGAAGGGCCAATCTGATTCAGCGAGCGCAGCCGCAAACAGCATCAGCGAGCCATGCTCAAACGTCAAGCCGCGCGATCGCCCGACTCGCGAATGCCGACAGAGAATCGCGAGTCTCACGTCACAAACACTCGCCAAACAGAAACGGCCCGACGCCAAATCGACGTCAGGCCGCGTTTATCTCACATCCGAGTTCACTGCGTGAGTCAGCTCTTCTTGATGTTGTAGCAGTGCAGGTGCTGTTGATCGCGAAGATACAGCCGACCGCCGAGCACCACCGGATGCGGCCACCCCGGCCCATCTTTGGTCTTCACGTCGAACTTGCCCTTCACCTGCAACTCTTTGGGATTCGCCTCGATCAAGGCCATCACACCGTTTTGATAGCGGAAGTAGAGATGCCCATCCGCGTAGACCACCGCCGCCGAGTCGCCACCGGGACCACGCTTGGGGCCCCAAGTTGGCTCGCCGGTCAGGAAGTTCACACAAACCGGCAGACCCTGGTTGTGCCCGTGACCCATGTAGAGGTAATCGCCGAGCAGCACCACGCCACCATGATGGTTCTGCAACTCACCCGCTTTTTTGTACCAAACTTCATCGGCACGCAGGTCCGCTCCTTCCTTCACTATCTTCAGCAGAGCCGCTCCACCTTCGCCATAACCGGACGAGCAGAACACATAATCATCGCGCACGATCGGAGTCGGAATCGCCGCTGTTCCGTTCGTGATCTTGTTGTAGTTCCACAGGAATTTGCCGTCGCTGGCTCGCACCGACACGATTCCTTTTCCGACCAGTTGCACATATTGCTTCGTGCCGCCGGCATTGCTGATGACGACCGAAGAGTACGCCGCCCCATCGCCGCCTTTGTTTCCCAACTTCGGCACGGCCGACTTCCAAATCACGTCGCCGGTTTTCTTGTCGAGCGCCGCCAGCATCGCGTCGTTGGAACCCGGCGTGACGATCAATCGGTCGCCGTCCACCAGCGGAGACTCGCTGAATCCCCAGCCCGACATCATCTTCCCGCCGAAGTCCTTCGTGAAACTCTTCGTCCACAGCACGTTGCCCGATTCGGTTCCAACACAGGACAATTCGCCATTGCGATCCACTGTGTAGACGCGGTTGCCATCCACGGTCGGTGTGCAATTCGGATCGCCGCCACCGACTTTCGCCCCCCACAGTTCTTTGCCGTTCAGATCGAGGCAAATCAGATACGCGCCTCCTTTGCGCTCACCCATCGTGTAGATGCGGCCGCCGGAAATCGCGATGCTCGAAAAGCCGCGTCCCAATCCGTCCGCGGTCCACAAGACTTCCGGGCCATCTTCCGGCCATTCGGTCAGCAAGCCTTTCTCGGTCGAAATGGCATCCCGATTCGGACCACGCCAACTCGGCCAATCATTCTTCGACGCGGGGGCATCGGCTCCGATCGCCGTCAGCGACAACATCACAACAGTCAAACCCAGGCAGGTCAGCAGCAAACTCTTGCGCATCGGCAGGCTCCAATAGCGGGGAGGGATGGCGGGAAAAGCGGACGGACTGTAGGTGGCACAAGCGATCTTGGCAAATTCCCTATTCGCTGACTTCACGCGACTTGATCTGGCAACCGAAACAATCGCTTCGCATTGGCCGTCGTGATCGCGGCGATCTCAACGAGCGACGTGTCTCGCACTTCCGCGAGGCACTCCGCCGTGTGCCGCACAAATGCCGGCTCATTGCGCTTGCCTCGATTTGGCTGCGGAGCCAAATACGGCGAGTCGGTCTCGACAAGCAACCGATCCAGCGGAATGGTCTTCGCCAGCTCGCGCAACTCGATGTTCTTCTTGAACGTCAGCATCCCCGCGAACGAGATGTGCAAACCCAACTCCAATGCGGCATCAAGCGTCGCTCGGCCACCGCAGAACGAGTGCATGATCCCTTTGAGCTGTCCGGCTCCGGCCATCTCGCGCAGCACGGCGACCACATCCGGCTCCGCCTCGCGGCAATGCACGATGAACGGCACGTCGCGATGCTTCGCCAATTCAATCTGCCGGCGAAAGTAATCAAGCTGTACATCGAACGGCGTGTGATCCCAGTATCGATCCAACCCCGTCTCGCCAATCGCGATCACCTTCGGTGACGAAGCCAACTCTTCGATCGCCTCCCAATCTCCGGGCTTGGCCTGGACCGCGTAGTTCGGGTGAATGCCCACTGCCGCGAACACATTCGGAAATTTCGCGGCCAGCGCGATCGTCGCACGACTGCTCTCAAGAGTCGTCGCCACCGCCAACATCGTCGTCACGCCGGAGGCGACTGCTCGCGCAATGACTTCATCGGCGTCTTGACTGAAGGCGTCCTCATCGAGATGCGCGTGCGTGTCGAACAGCATGTCGCCGCCTCACGACGGATTAGGCCGCCGCCGCTTTCAACGCCGCAAAATTCTCTTGCTCGTTCTGACGGACTGCGATCAAGAGTTCTTGTGACTCATCGCCGCCGGGCAACATCGTGATCGCTCGATTCAGCGACTCCACGATCAACGATTGGCTGGAGATCAAATGCTTGAGCAGGAAGTGCAGTGAAACGTAATGCAAGTCGGTGAAGTCGGCCGAATAACTGCCGAACTCCACGCGCGTCTGACGCGGGGCGAGATACTCGGTGAGCTGAGCGATCGACTGTCGCTGCCGCGCCACGCACTGGTCGAGCATGGCTTTTAATTTCGCACCATCAGCTCCAACCGATGTCCACGGCCAAATCTCACCGACGTACTGCAAGAAGCAGCCCGACAGCTCCCGCTGCACGCAGTTCAGGATTTCCAATTTGGTCGAGAGTGCCATGAACGATCTCAAGTCTCAGATTTCAAAACGACCATCAACGGCCCGTCAGCAACACCGATGCGACATGGTGGAACGTCTCGGTAAACCGAGCCGGGAAAAGCCCCAGGCCCAGCACCGGCAGGCAGATCATCAGCACGAACAGACCGACTGGCATCAGGTCGTAGTTCACTTTGCGAGCACCTTCCGGCCGCGGCTTGATGTACATCGCCTTCAAAATGCGGATGTAATAGAAGAGGCTGAAGACCGTGTTGATCGCTCCGGCTCCCAGCACGAACCACATCACCCAATGCACCGACGTCGCTTTGAAGACCGAGTAAAAGATCGCGAACTTGGCGAAGAACCCACCCATCGGCGGCAAGCCGATCAAGCTGAAGACGCAAATCGTCATGCCGAAACAGAGCACCGGGCACTGCGTCCCCAAGCCGTTGTAGTCGTCCAGTTCCTCGCTGAAGATCTGATTGCGAATCAACGCGACGATCGCGAAGGCTCCCAGGTTCATGAACAAGTACACGAAGAGGTAGTACATCAACCCTTCGATGCACGACAGCGACGCCGCATCGGCTTCCGCTCCGGCGTACTTGCTGAACCGCAGCACCATCAGCGCCGACACCGACATCAGCATGTAACCCGCATGAGCGATTGTCGAATACGCCAGCAGACGTTTCATGTTCGATTGGCCGTAGGCCGAAAGATTGCCGAACGTCGCCGTCGCCGCGCCGAGCACTCCCAAACCGATCCCCAGCGCGAACGCGATGCTCGACACCTCTTTGGAATGACCGGAGAACGCCAATCCAAACCGGACCAGTAGCGCGAAGGCTCCGGCTTTCGAGGCCACCGACAGGAAACCAGCCACTTCGGCAGCGGCCCCTTCAAACGCATCCGGGCACCAGAAGTGGAACGGGAAGACCGACAATTTGAAGGCCAGTCCGACCAGCACCATCAGGCTTGCCAGGACAATCGTGCGATTCGTCGGATCGCTGATCCCCTTCCCTTGGGCGACGATCATGCTCAACCGTTCGGCCATCTCCGGCAACGAGCCGGTCCCCGTCAATCCCGCCAGCAAGCTGATGCCGTACAACATCACGCCCGCCGCACCGGCTCCGTAGACGACATATTTGAGCGCCGCCTCGCTGCTTTTTTTGCGGCCTTTCAAAAAGCCAACCATCGCGTAGCTGGGAACGCTGGTCATCTCGACGCCGATGAACAGCATCAAGAGATGATTGGCCGACGCCATGATCATCAAGCCGATCGTCGCTCCGATCAGCAGAGTGTAAAAGTCGGGGCCATCCTCGCGATCCGGAATGCCGGTCAGCACCGTCAACGTGATCGTCAGGATCAAGAACAGACTCAGGAACATCCGAAAGAACGTCGAGAACTGATCGAACATTAGCAGGCCGGTAAAGAACGACTCTGCTCGTGCCGCCCCACCCACCAAGCTATCGAATTGACAGAGCGTCAGCGCGAAGGCACTGAACGCACCCGCGAGCGCGATCCACTGAGTTGGCACGCGCCACACCACGGGCAGAATGCGGCACAGCAGCATGACGACGATCGTGCCGCTCAGCACCAATTCCGGCGCGAACAGCCTGACCGAAGTCTTCGTCGTTTCGTCCAACATGTGGACGACTAGGGAACCGATATCGTGCATGATTAGGTTTCAGTTGTCGGTCAGCCTTTCCAGGCTGACCCGAACGCTTCAGATCGCGTCGAGGCCTCATCGAGTCAGCCTGGAATGGCTGACCTACTTTTGTGTTGTCTGCAATTCGCTGTGCGGTTTCGGAGTGTTCTGGTAGCCGTCATCGAGTGACCTGACCAACTTTGCCATCGGCTTGTCGGTGTAGTCGAACACGAAGTTCGGATACACGCCCAATGCGAAGCAGGGGACGATCAGCGCCCAGCCGATCGCCTGCTCGCGTGAAGTCATCGGAGTGATCGCTTCCGGATGCGGCCCCTTGTATTCGGGTCCGAGGTAAACCCGCTGCAACGCCCACAGGATGTAGCCAGCCGTGAGAATCACGCCGCTCGCCGAAACGATCGCCAGCGTCTTCGAGTAGTTCCAAGCACTCAGCACGACGAAGACTTCGCCGATAAACCCACACAGGCCAGGCAGACCTAAACCGGCAAAGAAGATCACCGCCGCCATGCCGGAGTATCGCGGCATCAGGCCGGTCAAGCCGCCGAATTGGTTGAGGTCGCGATGATGCACTCGGTCGTAAATCACACCGACGCAAAAGAACATGCCGGGTGACGAGACGCCGTGAGCGATCATCTGGAACATCGCACCGCTCATCCCCATCAACCAGTAGTCGCGACCTTCAGCGGCTCCGGTCACTTCAGAAATCTTCCAGACGGCGATCCCCACCAGCACATAACCCATGTGGCTGACCGAACTGTACGCCACCATCCGCTTGAAGTCGGTTTGAGCCAACGCGGCAAACGCACCGTAAACGATGCTGACGACGCCGATCGCCACCAAGGCATACGAGGCATACTGTGCTCCGTACGGACAGAGCGGATACGCGACGCGGATGATGCCGTAGCCGCCGAGCTTCAGCAGCACGCCCGCCAGAATCATCGAGATCGGCGTTGGAGCCTCGACGTGCGCGTCGGGCAACCAAGTGTGGAACGGGAAGGTCGGCACCTTAATCGCAAAGCCGATGAACAACAGAATGAACCCCGCGACCTGCAAGCCAGGACTGAAGACGTTCCCCTGAGCCGCCCACTTCGCGAGATCCAGCAAGTTGAACGATCCGATGCCGTTTCCGGTCATCGAAGCGCTCGCGAAGAAATACATCAGCATCGCGATCAGCATCAGCACGCCGCCGAACAACGTGTAGAGGAAGAACTTGATCGCCGCGTACTCGCGACGCGGACCGCCCCAAATGCCGATCAGGAAATACATCGGCAGCAGCATCACTTCCCAGAAGACGTAGAACAGGAAGAAGTCGAGCGCGAAGAACACTCCCATCACGCCCGTTTCCAGAATGAGGAACAGAATCAAATAGCCTTTGACGTGCTTCTCGATGCCCCACGACGCCAGCATCGAGACCATGAACACGAACCCCGTCAGCACGACCAGCGTCAGGCTGATGCCGTCGTAGCCAATCCGATAGTAGATGTTCCAACTCGAAATCCACTCCTTCGCGACGACCTGCTGAATGCCGCCGTCGGCCGGCGTGTAAGTCCCCAGCAAGGCCACCGACAGAGCGAACGTGATCGCGGTTCCGACTAGCGTCCAGACGCGCATGAACTCGGTGGCCTTCGTGTCCGCGAAGATCAAGAAGAACGCGAAGATCGTCGGCACGAAGATGATTAAGTTGGACAGCACTTCGGGACTAAACATGGTCCATCTTTCCTACGGAGGGCGGTGAAGACTCACCGCGTTCATACTTCTCTCACCCCACCGGGCTTGTCCCGGTGGCTCGCGGGCTTTTGCACTACTCTGACTCAACTTTCGTAGTGCAGAAGCCCTTTAACCACCGGGGCAAGCCCGGTGGGGTTTGTGTTTCTCGCTAACCCTTCGGATACAGCGCGAACAACAGCACGAACAGCGTCACCACGCTGACCGCGATGAATGTCACGTATTGGCGAATTTTCCCGGTCTGGACGTTTCGCAGGCTCAGGGCCAGCGAGTGCGTCGAGTTCCCCATCAAATTGACGATGCCGTCGATGACACCTTCGTCGAACTTGCGATCCCATTTCGAGACCGCGATTCCCATTCGCACGAACGTGTGCAGGATTTCGTCGAACACGAACTTGTCGATCGCCGCCGCGAACTTGGCGACCACATGTGCCGGCTTCACGAACATCACGTCGTAGAGATCGTCGAAGCCCCACTTGTTCGCCAGGAAGGCATGGACCGAGGCCGCTTGTCGTTTGATGTCGTCCGGATTGACGACTCGTTTGGCGTAGATCAAGTACGAGATGACCATCCCGATGAACGCCGCCAACAGAGCGGACCGGCCCGCCACATCATGCGTCGATGCGCCGCCTTCGGCAGGTTTCACATGCAGCGAATGGCTATCGGGCAGCGAGACGGTGTGACTTTGCGATCCATCGAAGCCATGCTCGACGTGGGAGGGTTCACTGTGGCTCAACGTTTGGAAGAGATTTCCATGTTCGCCCCCCAGAGCACAGAAGGCCGCGAAGAACGCCAAGACCAGCAAAGGAGCGGTCATCACCCACGGCGACTCATGCACATGATCGTGCAAATGTTGATCGCGCGGCTTGCCGAGGAACGTGTAGAACCACAATCGGAACATGTAGAACGACGTGATGCCCGCCGTCAGCAACGGGATCAGGAACAGCAAGAAGTGCAGCGGATTGAGCTTCGTGTAACCCAGCGCGGTGGCCAGGATCGCATCCTTGGAATGGAAGCCGGAAAACGACAGGACGTAACCGTGATCCGAGTTGATCGAGAGATACGGAATGTACCACCAGAACTTGAGGTACACGCCGGGGATCGCCAAGCCGGCGATCGCGATTACTCCGACCAGCATCGTCAGCGCGGTGATCGGCATTTTGCGAAGCAGGCCGCCCATCTTGGGCATCTCTTGCTCGTGATGGCAGCCGGCGATCACGCTGCCGGAGCAGAGGAACATCAGCGACTTGAAGAACGCATGAGTGATGAGATGGAACAAGCCAGCCGCCCAGCCACCGACACCCAGGCCGAGCATCATGTAGCCGAGCTGGCTGATTGTTGAATACGCGAGCACCTTCTTGATGTCGGTCGCGACAATCGCAATCGTCGCGGCGACAAACGCGGTGATGCAGCCGACATAGGCGATGGTCAGTAACACCTCCGGAGTGAACATCGGATAGAACCGACCCGCCAGATACACGCCCGCCGCGACCATCGTCGCCGAATGCACCAACGCGGAAACCGGAGTTGGACCTTCCATCGCATCGGGCAACCACGTCTGCAACGGGAACTGAGCACTCTTGCCGACGCAACCGCCAAAGACTCCCAAACCCGCCACGATCAGCAGTGTGTAGGCAATCGTTTTGCGCGGGCTGGATTCCGGCGGAGCCTGCCAAGCTCCGTGCCCATCTTGCTGAGTCGTCAGGACCACGTCTTTGCCGCCGGAGGTTTTGGCGAACTCGCCGTGATCGTCGCGAGTCACCATCGAGAACAAGCCGGGCTTAACGCTGTGGTCCGCCGCGTGCTGGTCCGCGAAATTGAACGTGCCGAATGAGGTCCACAGAATCATCAACCCGATGATGAAGCCGAAGTCGCCGACGCGGTTGACGATGAACGCCTTGTTGGCCGCAGTGCTGGCGGAGTGTCGCTCGATGTAGAAGCCGATCAACAGGTAACTGCAGATGCCGACCAGTTCCCAGAAGATGAAGACCTGGAAAATGTTCCCGGCGATCACGAGGCCCAGCATCGCGAAGCAGAACAGCGACAGGTACGAGAAGAACCGATAGAACCGCCCCGGCCGATGGAAGTGCCCGCCGTCGTGCGTGTGAACCTGATGGTCGACGTAGTCCTCGACCAACTCTTCGGACATGTAGCCGGTCGCGAAGATGTGAATGCAGGTGGCAATCAGCGTGACCATCACGAACATCGCTAGCGTCAGGCTGTCGATGTAGTAGTCGAGCGAGATCTTGAGGTCGCCGAACTGCGCGAGTTGGTAGAACGTCCCCGAGAAGACCGTCTGTTTCCCCGAAGACTTCTTGTGGTGGTGCTCGTCGGAGGCTTCGGCCGTCGGTTCGCTTTCCGGTGCGGCAACTTCAGCGGTAGCCGCGGGCTTGGCCTCTTTGAAAACCAGATGCCCCGCTTGCGTGTCCCATTTGTAGAACGCCGTCGAACTGCACACGAAGCCGGCACCGATGCAGAAGATCGCCAGGTAAGCGCCGGTCTTGCTCTTGCGGCCCCACCACTTCAGCGCGAACAAAATCTGCACCACGAAGCCGAACAACGGCAGTAGCCAGGCGATGGTCAGCAGGTTCGCGAGTGTGTTACCGAGTGAGTCCATGTTGTTCTGATTTCAGATCTCAGATTTCAAATCTCAAATTTCCGAGACACATCAGCCGTGCAAGTCATCCCCGCGATCGACGTCGATCGTCAGGTGGTTGTTGTAAAAGTTCAGAGCAATCGCCAGAGCCACGGCTGCTTCGGCTGCCGCCAGCACGATTACGAACAGCGAGAACACTTGCCCGTCGAGACCCAACGGCGTGAATCGCGAGAACGTGATGAAGTTCAAGTTGGCTCCGTTGAGCACCAGTTCGACACCCATCAGCACGCCGATGCCGTTCCGCTTGGTCGTCATGCAGACGACGCCGCAGACAAACAGCACCGCGCCGATGAACAAGAACGGATTGGGACCGATCGCTTGCATGGGAAGTCCTGGAAGACACGGGCGAGATGCTCGTGACTATGATTTTGTTCGTCGTTTCGTTCGAGCGAGGTACGCCGCACCAACCAACACAACGAGCAGATGCACGGAAACAATTTCAAACGGCAGGAGATAACCAGTGCTCAGCTTCGGTTCCGACGGAGAAGTCACACCTGGCATTCCCGTTGCGGGAGCTCCTGGAACAACAGGAGCCGTATTCGGTACTTTTGAAGAAGCGGGCTGTGCGCCGAGATTCAAGTCGCGGTCAGGACGAAGGGATAAAAAACTCAGGCCCAACTGCCGCGTCGTGTTCCCTTGCTGCGTCGGATTGAATCCACTCTCAACCGCCTTGCCGTGCGTGCCGAAGGCGATCTTGTGAGCGACTCCCTCGCCGCCGTCCCAATCGACTGACGTCACGGTGCTGGCCACGATGAACAGGAAGACGACACCGATCAGTCCCGACAAAATGCCGTCCGCCGCCGAGCTTTTGATGCGAGTGAACGGCCCGGTCGCGGTCAGCATCACACCGAACACAATCAACACCAATGTCCCGCCGACGTAGACCAGCAGTTGCGTGGCACCGACAAAGTCCGCACCCAACAACAGGAACAAGACCGCCGTCGAACCGAGTGTCAGCACCAGTGAGAACGCCATGCGGACGACATTCTGCGACACGCAAACTGCGATCGCCCCTCCGCAGGTCAGAGCGGCGAATAACCAAAACAGGATGAACTCAGCAGTGCTCATGGCTGGCTCCTTTCGGCCGAAGCCGTGGAAACCTGCACGCCTGCGGGGTTGATCCCGTTCGATTCGAGACTCGTCGATCCGGGAACCTCTCTGGGCTGCACCAATCGTTCGCCAGCGGGAGCACCGATGATCGACGTCTGGCCGAACATCTTCGCCAACACCAGCGGATACGCGACCGTCCCGGCAAACAAGAAGCAACTGATCGGGATGAGGTACTTCAAACAGGTCGTCATGACTTGGTCGATGCGCAGCCGAGGGAGCGTCCAGCGCACCCAAATCTGTACGCAGACCAGAATCGACGACTTGACCAAGAACACCTTCAGGCCAATCACGTTCGCGATGAAATTCCCCAGCCCATCCGGGAAGGCCGTTTTGATCGCCGTGATGATTCCAAAGCCATCGTCCCAGCCGCCGAGGAACAGCACGACCGCCAAACCGCTCACGAGAAACATGCTGGCGTACTCGGCGAGGAAGAACAGCGACCAGCGGAAACCGCTGTATTCGGTGAGGAATCCGGCGACCAGTTCGCTTTCCGCCTCGGCCAGATCGAACGGAGCTCGCTTGCAACTGGCCGTCGCGCAGGTGAAGTACACGAAGAACGCGAAGAAGTTGAACGGGTGCAGAATGTTCCAGTTCCAGGCTCCGCCCGACTGGAGCAACGCGACCTCGTTCAGATTCAGCGTCCCCGCCGTGACGATTGGGCAGAGAGCACAGATCGCCATCGGGATTTCGTAGCTGACCATCTGGGCTCCTTCGCGCATGGCCCCGAAGAGTGCCCACTTCGAGCCGCTCGAATAGCCGGCCAAGATCACTCCCAAGACTTCCAACGACAGCACCGCCAGCGTCAGAAACAAACCGACGTCGAGGGTCATCGCCGCCCAGCCATCCGAGAACGGCAGAGCGATGTATCCGACGAACGACGCCACCACGACGATGTACGGAGCCAGCCGAAACATCAGTCCGTCAGCGTCTTTCGGGACGAGGTCTTCCTTTTGAATCAGCTTGATGCCGTCCGCCAACGATTGCAGCCAACCAAACTTGCCGCCGCAACGAGTCGGACCCAAGCGGTCTTGGATGCGGCCGGAGATTTTTCGCTCGGCCCAAATAAAGAGACCAGCCGGTAAGCCGAACCAGGCTCCGACCAAAGCGACATGCACGACCGCCGCGAAAATCATCGCCGTCGATTCGTCAAGCGGACCAAAGAACGGCACGCCGTTCGTTTGGAGATACTCCGCCAGAGAGTTGGCAGCCAACAGTGTGTCCATCGTCCATTCGGCACGTTGTCGCCGGCGAAGATTTCGCCCGCGTGGATTGCGGAACCCACCGGCGGAAGCGACCCGCCGGCCAGTCTGTTGAGCCGCTTCTGGACGCGGAAAAAACGCTCCATCTCTCAACAAACCAAGCCTCAGCAGCTCCCGCTGAGGCCCAAGGAGCGGAGACTATGACAAAACAAATTTCGGGATTCAAGCGACTCTGAACGCGTCGTTTGGGACGCATTCGAGACAGTTCGTCGAGGGACATTCGGCAATCCGGTCCTCGTCGCGATTCAACTTGCTGGATCGGTTCGTTAGTCTGGTGCGACTCACCGCCAAGGCATCCGAATCGACCGAGCCTGGGCCGCATTCAACACACGAGCATCACTCTTCTCGCGAGGTCTCCGCCATGAAATTCGTCTCGTTTTCCAGCCAAGCGACCGCCATCGCTGGAGCCGCTGCCCTCGCAGTTTGCTCTTTCGGGTGTGGCAGTGGCACATCGACCTCAACCTCCGCAGTGATTCCCGCGGTCGAGGCTCTCGCCGTGGCCGCTCAACCTGCGAAAGAACCCGTCCTGCTCGCCAGCGTTGCTGAGACTTCCACCACGGAAGGCGCTCCGCCCACGAAAGCGGCTGGAGATTGGGGCAATCTCTCCGGCCAGTTCATTTTGGATGGCGACATCCCTGCCGCCGACGAAGTCGAAAACGTCAAGGAGCCGATCTGTTCCAAAAAGGTTCCGACCGACGAACTGGTCGTCAACAAGGACAACAAGGGGATCGTCAACGTCTTCGTTTACATCCCGGCGCTCAAGAAGCCGAAGGTGCATCCCGATCTGGCGAAGTCCACCGAGAAGGAAGTCGTGCTCGACCAGAAGGACTGCCGTTTCATGCCGCACGGACAAGTCATGCGCACCGACCAGATCTTGATGGTCAAGTCGATGGACAACTGCAATCACAACACGCGGCCAAATCCGATCAAGAACAACCCGGTCAATTTCACCGTGCCGCCCGTCAGCCGTGAAGGATTGCCTTGGAAAGTCACCGTCGCCGAGAACCTGCCGACACAAATCAAATGCGACATTCACCCGTGGATGTCGTCCTACTGTTTGGTGCTCGATCACCCGTATGGCGTCGCCACCGACAAGGACGGCAAGTTCAAGATCGAAAAGCTTCCGGCTGGCGAGTTGGAGTTCCGCTACTGGCACGAGCGTCCCGGCTACGTCGAGAAGTCGGTGAAGATCACCATCGAAGCCGGCAAGACGAAAGACCTCGGCACGATCAAAGTGCCTATCGCGAAGTTCGCCAAGCAGAGTTAGTTTCTAGAGTTTCGCTGACCCCACCGGGCTTGCCCCGGTGGTTTATTGGCTTTTGCACTACTCGACTCGACTTCAATCGACTTGGCAAAAGCCAACGAGCCACCGGCACAAGGCCGGTGGGGAATTTTCTTTGAAAAGGACTCCCGAATGACCGCTCCGCAAGTGATCCTCAGCGCCTTCGCCGACGAAGCTGCCAATCGCAAGACCGCGTTGGAGCAACTTTCCGCGCTCGCCGCCGTCGGCCTGAAGAGTTACAGCCCGCGATTCATCGACGTGAATTCCACCGGCGAAGTCAAGCACGTCGTCACGCTCAGCAAGGCCGAGTACCAAACGCTCGGCAAGCTCAACGCCGAGTACGGCGTCCGCGTCACGAGCATCGGCTCGCGCATCGGCAAGGTGAAACTGAAGGACAAAGTGGACGGCTCGCACAACAAATTCGTGCCGTTCAAGGAGTACCTCAAGACCGAAGTCGCCTCGACGATCAACGCCGCGAAGGAACTCGGAACGGTGCTGATTCGCGGCTTCTCGTTCTATCCGCCGCGCGGCGAAGACTCACGGCCGTACTTCCAGCAAGCCGTCGATCAAATCGGCCAAATCGCCGACCTGTGTGCGAAAGCGGGACTCGTCTACGGCCTCGAAATCGAACCGAACTTGATTGGCGACACTGGCCCAATGATGGCCAAGTTGGCTCGCGCCGTGAAACGCAAAAACATGCTGCTGATCTTCGACGGCGGCAACGTCGCCTGCCAAAACAAATCGCCGATGCAGTGCTACGAAGAGTACCTCGCGATGCGCGACCATCTCGGCTGGATGCACATCAAGGACTACAAGATCGACCCCACGATGACCTGGACCGGCACTGTCGATGAAGAGGGGCTGAAGAACTTCGTCCCCGCCGATCGCGGCGACGCCGGTCACGATCTGGTGCTCAAAGACCTGCGCGAACACCTGCCGAAACTCGAAAAGCGAATCAAATCACTCGGAGCTCCCGGCTTCTTCCTGGAAGTCGAACCGCACCTCAAAGGAGGCGGCCAGTTCGGTGGCTTCAGCGGCCCGGACGGATTGGGCGTCGCCGTCCGCTGCCTCTGCCGGTTGCTCGACTACGTCCAGATCGGCTATCAACTCCGCACGTTTGATGACATCCGCGCCCTGCGCGGGTTCTGAGTTTCAAAGCCGTACCGGATCGTAGATGTCCATCGACCTTCAGTCCTACGCTCAACTGCTCGTCTGCCCTGCTTGCCAATCCAAGCTGGTGGTCGATGGTCACATTTTCGTGTGCTGTGCCGAGCCCTGCCGTTTGAAATACGAAGTGAAGGACGACATTCCGGTCATGCTGTCTGACGAAGCCCAGCCGATCGCGCCGGAAGAATGGGCCGCGATCATGCAGCGAGCCACTCCCGTCAACTTGTGATTCCCATGCAAGTCGAAACCACCGCGATCTCTGGCTTGCTGTTGATCCAGCCGAAGGTCTTCCGAGACCCACGCGGCTTCTTCACTGAAACTTTCCAGCGTCAGCGCTACCGCGACGCCGGCATCGACGTCGAATTCGTGCAGGACAATTTTTCTCGCTCGTCGAAAGGGACGCTGCGCGGCTTGCACTATCAGATTCAGCATCCGCAGGGAAAGCTGGTGCAAGTGCTTCGCGGCAGAATCTTCGACGTCGTCGTCGATTTGCGCAAACCGTCGCCGACCTTCGGACGTTGGCTTGGTTTTGAACTCAGCGACGAGACTTGCCAGCAGGTGTATGTTCCGCCGGGCTGCGCTCACGGCTTTTGCGTGCTCAGCGAGACCGCCGACTTCACCTACAAATGCACCGACCTGTACTTCCCAGAGCACGAACGCACGCTGCTTTGGAACGACCCCGCGATCGGCATCGAATGGCCGCTGACCGACGAGCCGATTCTCTCGAACAAAGACTGCGCCGGTGTTCCGCTGGAACGAGCGGAAGTTTTTGCCGACTGATGTGGGGCAGGTTTTCAACCTGCCCGGCCAACAATTCTCTTGGAACGGGCAGGTTGAAAACCTGCCCCACGAATATGACCTTCGCACATCCCACGATTGCTCTCACCCTCGGCGACGTTGCCGGCATCGGCCCCGAAGTCGTCGTGCGAGCGTGTGCCGATCCGCGAGTCATGGCCGCGTGCCGGCCAGTCATCGTCGGACATCCCGGTGTCGCGCGTCGAGCGATCGCTCACAGCAGCCTCAAGATCGAAATCGCCGAAGTCACACAGCCAGACGAGATGCCGCCGAACAACACGCTCGCCTGTTGGAATCCACCGGCTGCACCGCGAGCAGTCGTCGACGTTCCTCCCGGCCAAAACGACGCTCGCGCCGGCCGAGCGGCTTACGAGTACCTCGTTGCCGCTGCGAAGGCTGCGATCATCAAGCAAGTTGACGCGATCACGACCGCGCCCCTCAGCAAAGCCGCGCTGCATCTCGCCGGACTGAAGTATCCCGGCCACACCGAAATCCTCGCCGAGGTTTGCGGCGTGCGCGACTTCGGCATGATGCTGTTCCTGCCGAGCGGCGGCGCGGTGAAATCACCGCACGGTCTCGGCGTCGTTCACGTCACGCTGCACACGTCGATCCGCAGCGTCCCGGACCTGCTCACGACGGCAGGTGTTGCCGAGAAGATCGAACTCATCGACGGGTTTCTGCGTCGCATCGGTTGTCCGAGTCCGCGAGTCGCCGTGTGTGCTCTGAATCCGCACGCTGGCGAAGAGGAAATTTTCGGCACCGAAGATTCGCGGATCATTGCTCCCGCCGTGCAGACGGTTGCCGGTCGCGGACACATCAACGTCACCGGCCCACTGCCCGCCGACACGCTGTTCCGCCGCGCCGCTGCCGGCGAGTTCGACGCCGTCGTTGCGATGTATCACGATCAAGGACACATCGCATTCAAGCTGATCGGCTTTCAATCCGCCGTGAACGTGACGCTCGGCCTGCCGATCATCCGCACCAGTCCGAGTCATGGCACCGCATTCGACATCGCTTGGCAATGCCCCGCCGATCCCAGCGGCATGATCGAAGCGATTTTGATCGCGGCGAAACTGTCTCGCGGCGAAGCCGCAACGTAGCCGTCATCGCTCCGCGTGACGTGCTGAGCTTTCAACAGCGTTCAAAAATTTCACTTGTCACATCGCCATCAAGCGTTCGGCTCGTCACGCGGAGCGATGACGGCTACGTTCAAGACGCAAACAATTCGCGAATCGGCCGTCCGTCGGAAATGCGATGCGGCCTCGCGGTCGTGTCGTGAATCTCGGTCATCGGGTCGATGCCGAAGCGTGAGAAAATCGTCGCTGTGAGATCCGCCGGCTTGACCGGATTCGTTTCGGGATACATCCCCAGCCGATCGCTCGATCCGTAAACGAAGCCCCCCTTCACGCCGCCGCCGGCCAGAAGCACCGAGTAGCAATCGGGCCAATGATCTCGCCCGGCGTTCGCGTTGATGCGCGGCGTGCGGCCGAACTCGCCCATCGCGACGACCAGCGTCGAATCGAGAAGCCCGCGCTGGTCCAAGTCCTCGATCAACGCCGACAAACTCTGATCGGTCTGCGGCAACAGATAGTGCTTGTGATGGAAGAAATTGTTGGCGTGCGCGTCCCAATTCTGACCTTGCTGGCGGAAGTCGAAGACGTTGACGAATGGCACGCCCGCTTCGACCAACCGCCGCGCGACGAGCAAGCTCTGTCCGCGCATCGGCCGACCCTCGGCCATCGCCGATTGGCTGGTGTCACCGTTCACAGCCTCAGCCAGTTTGAATCCGTATCGGTCGCGAGTCGCCTGCGACTCGGCCGACAAATCGAGCGCTCGCCGCAGCGTCTCCGAACCGAGCAACGAATACGCCTTGTCGTAGAAAGCTCGCCACTGCCGCTCGGCCGAGTTGTTCGCAGCGAACTCGCTTTCGAGGACGCGAAGCAATCGCCGTCGATCACCGACACTCGCGAAGGTCCGGCCATCCGGCGGCGCGAGCGAGCCGGCTCGATAAGCCCGCTTCGCGACATCGACCGTGATCTGCAGCGGATCAAACGCCGAACCCAGGAAGCCGCCTCCCTGACACGGCACATCGACGACGTTGTGAAACAGAAACGGCAATGCAGCGTGCGGCACATCCAGTCCGCGCTCTCGCCACAAGTAGCTGCACATCGCTCCGACACACGGATAGAACTGCGGGATCGGAGCGAACTCTTCGCGGTCCCCTTGAGGCGATTGCCGCCCGGTCAGCATCTCGGTCGAGGCCGAATCGTGCAGCCGATTCTGATGGTTCACGCTCCGCACGATGGCGACCTTGTGCATCACCTTGGCCATCTGCGGCAGATGCTCGGAGACCATCACTCCCGGTGCCGATGACGCGATCGGCAGAAACTCGCCCCGCACATCCGACGGGGCATTCGGCTTCAAATCGTAGGTGTCGAGATGACTCGGCCCACCGTAGTAGAAGACGACGATGCACGCCTTGATCTTCGTCGCCGACTTGTTCACCTCCGCCGCTTGAGCACGCCACAAACCGGACAACGACAACCCCAATCCGCCGCACGCGGAAGTTCGGAGCAACTGGCGTCGAGTTTGCGGAAGCGTCTCAATCATGTTCCCGCCTCGGGTTGAATCGCGTCTAGCTTTTCATGGTCACGAGAATCCTGCAAGCCCGAACTACCAGCACGACGCGCGAGCGAGTGGTTGCTCGCGGACAATCACTCGCTCGCGCGTCGTGCTGATTTTTCTGACTCACTTCTCGCCCCACCGCTTGAACAGTCGATGCGTCACGCCGAGCTGATCGCAAATCCGGCCGACGACGAAATCGACCAAATCCAGAATCGCCGTCGGGCCGTGATAAAAACCCGGCATCGCCGGCAGGATCACCGCTCCGGCGTCGGCGAGTCGTTTCATGTTCTCAAGCTGAATGCTGCCGAGCGGTGTCTCTCGCGGGACGACAATCAGCTTGCGGCGTTCTTTCAGATGCACATCCGCCGCACGCTGAATCAAGTTCGTTGATTGCCCGCTGGCGATGCTGGCCAGCGTCCCCATCGAGCACGGGCAAACCACCATTCCGCCAGTCGGGAACGAGCCGCTGGCGATCCCCGCTCGGAAATCCTGGAAGTGATGGTAGACCAGTTCGCCCGGCGGCACATCTTCCACCGGACAGATCGCCGAATCGCTGACCAACAATCGCTGCGGATCGAGCTTCGCCAAGTCCACGCGGATGCCCAACTCATGGTCGAGCACCTCTGCTCCCGACGGGCTGATCGTCAGATGCACGTGCCGGCCAGAGTTCACCAGCACTTGCAATAGCCTCGTCGCGTAAATGGCGCCGCTGGCTCCGGTGATCGCGACGACCAGATCGAGAGGCTTGGGCTCTGATGCTGCGGTCATGGCTTCTCTCCGAGATAAATCGTCGCGATGCCGAACGTCAGCGGCTTCCAAACGATGTTGTGCAGTCCCGCCTGCCGCATCAATTCGGCCAACGCTTCGCCTTGAGGAAACTCACTGACTGACTGCGGCAAATAGTTGTACGCCGCCTGTTGATTCCGCATCAGCACTTGCCCGATCCTCGGCAGCACGTTGCGGAAATACCAGAGATAGATTGCTCGGAACAGCCGATTGGTCGGCGTCGAGAACTCCAGCACCACGACTTTGCCACCCGACTGGCAGACGCGAGTCATTTCGCGCAGCCCGACGTCCGTCCGTGTGACGTTGCGCAGTCCGAACGCGACCGAGACGATTTGAAATTGATTGTCGCCGAACGGCAGGTGCTGAGTGTCCGCTTCGACGAACTGCATCTGCTCCGGGTTAGCGACGCCTCGCACGCGCGACCATTTTGCACGCGCAAGTGCCAGCATCTCGTGCGTGAAGTCCGAGCCGACGACCGACACGCGCCGGCCGCTGGCTCGCCAATAAGCCAGCGCCAGATCGCCCGTTCCCGTGCAGACGTCAAGCACCGGAGCCGCACCCGTCGGCCGAGCCAACCGCACCGCTCGCCAACGCCAATAGATGTCGGTGCCTCCCGACAACAGATGATTCATAAAATCGTAACGAGCCGAAATCTCACCGAACATCCGGCGAACACGACTCTCCGATTTATCGACTGTCATTGTGCCGCTTCCCAACCGTGGGGCAGGTTTTCAACCTGCCAGTTTCGCAACCAGGAATCCATCCAACCGCAATCGCTCGCGACGCTTCACAGCCCAAACTCCGGCCACCGAGCTTGCAGCCGTTGCTCGATCTCCGCCGTCCAGCGCAACGGTTGAGCGACTCGCGCCGCTCCGGCTTCGCCCGGCAACTTGCGAGTCGCATCCATACCGAGCTTTCGGCCAACTCCGCGAATCGCGGTCGCGTGATCGAGCGGATCGGCGGGACCATCCCACAGAATCAAATCGCGAGCCGGATCGGCATGAGCCGCGACGCTCGACCAGACAGCATTCTCGTCTCGCACGTCGATGACGTCATCGACCACCACCAGCATCTTCGCAGTCGCGGCTCGGGGCAACGACCACAACGCGTGCATCACCTTGCGAGCTTGCTGGGCGTATGTCTTGCGAATACTGGCAAACACGACATGCCGACTCGCCCCCGCGAACGGCCAACGCCAATCGACCAACTCCGGAATCCACAAACGCGCGAGCGGCAACAGCAAACGCTCGCACGCACGGTCCAGCCAGTGACTCTCTGACGGAGCCGCTCCTGGAACCATCGTCGAAAAGATCGGGTTCGCGCGATGCGTGATCGCGGTGACTCGCATCATCGGCAGCGATTCGCTCGGCCCGAAGAATCCCGTCTCGCGACTGATCGGCCCGGCGGATTCGAACGCCGCCTGCGGATCGACGAGGCCTTCGATCACGATCTCCGCCGACGCCGGAACCGTCAGCGGCACGGATCGAGCCGCAACCAATTCGACCGGACGGTTTCTCAAGAAACCCGCGAACACAAGCGGATCGGTTCGACCCGGCAGCGGTGCCCACGCAGCCACTGACGTGATTGGATCGCCCCCCAGCACGACCGCCACCGGCATCTGCTGCCCGCGCGAGCCGTACTCGACCAGCAACGACCACAACTCCGAGGTTTCATTTCCGTGAATCAGCAATCCGTCTCGCCCACGCACTTCCAGCGGCACGACACAGACATTCCTCCGCGCATCGCCTCCGGATTCTGTTCCCGTCAATTCTTCTTTCGGCGACTGGGTGTGCAGTTGCCCCCAAGTGATCGTCGGGGCTGCATCTGCCGGCCACATCGTCAGCGCGGGAAGGTCGGCAAGATTCACATCGCGACCGAGCTTGACGACTTGCTGACACAAGCCCGTCTTCACGACCGTCGGCGGCCATTGCGACAACTCGGCGAGTCGCGGCAAGAGCTTCCAGGTGTCGAGCTTTCCTCGCGGCAGTGAGATCGACAACCAATCGTCGATGCGGTGCGACAAGTCGTCCAACGAGGCCACGCCAAAAGCAGCGGCCAATCGGCGCGGACTTCCCAACAGGTTTGTCACAACCGGAGTCGACTGTCCTCGGACATGATCAAAGAGCACCGCCGGGCCACCCTGATCGTTTCGCAGGCGATCCGTGATAGCGGCGATCTCGTGAACGGCATCGACTTCGGCGGAGACGCGCACCAAGTCGCGCACGTCGTGCCACTGAGCCAGCCAGTCCGCCAGATGATCGCTCGCCATGTCCCCGCTCGTCATTCAACGGCGTATCGCCGAAGCGCGGAGTTGTAGGACGGGCACTCTTGCCCGTCAAAGAGCGGCGCGGATTAGTCTTGTTCCATCCGCATCTTGAGCTCGTCGCGTTCCTTGCGGGTGACTTCCAAATCGAACATCAGGTACTTGATGTCGAGCCGCAGTTGCGAGAGAGCTTCTTGGACCAACGCCAAAATCCGACGACGTCGGCGGACCGATTCGACGACTCGGCTGTACGCCGTCTCCAAATCATTTTGCAGCGGTTCGGGGAGGTCGGCGATCTTTTGTGCAAGATCAACCAACTCGCGGGGCAAGTCGGTCTCACCGGTGTCTGGGAATCGTGGTGTGGTGGTCATTTGAGGGATGCTCCTGAAGTTGTTCCGGCAGGAAGTCTTCAGATTTTGTGCCGCTCAGCGCGATTCCACAAGCAGAAAGCCAAAACCCTTTGGTGGACTTGGAGTTGTGATTTTCAGAATGTCGCGGGTCCGAATGTGCGGATCGCAATGATTGGCGCGGAGCTCATCTTGGCTCGTTTCGCAAGCGCTAGTAGAGTCCGCCACTTACAGCAAAAAATGGGTTGCGACGCGCTTGCCGGGTGTTCAACGCTGTGGCAAGAAAGCGACACAGACTCGTTTCACAAAGTCAACAAATTCCGACCGGCGGAAGTCCGGTTGTTCCGGTTGCGCAAAGTCCCATGGACGGATTGAACACGCAGGAAGCGTCGTTACCGAGCGCTGGTCGGCCAAATCGTTGGCTGACTCACGGGATAGTGTCGTTGCTCGTCCTGGCTTCCGCGTTCACCGCGCAGGCGGACGAGTACTTTGAAGGCTTTGAAGACGATCAGCCTTCGTGGAAGTTACGTCGGTCCGACAGCACATTGGAAAAAAACTCGCAACAGACTCGACTGACCAACTCGAAGCTGGCCTTCCGGGGCAACGGAGTCGAACAGTTTGTGTTTCGGGCCACTGGAAGTCCGACCCAACTTGTGCTCGATCACGAGCTGCCGGTGGCTCAGGCGATCGACGATCTGAAACTCAAGCTGCACGTGCGAGCGACTGGCGGTGCGGTTCGCATCGGACTGCGAGTCGTCTTCCCCCGGCAGAGCGATCCCAGAGCTCCCGCCAAGCAACTCAAAACCGTGTTTTACGGCGACTCGTACACCAAAGTCGGAAGCTGGCAAGAGCTGAAAGTCGGTACCTCGACCAAGGCATTGCAGGAGGAGAAACGTCGACTGCGTGCCGAGTTGCGGCCCACGACGCTCGACTTGGATCAGGCGGTTGTGGACCGCGTCGTTTTGGAACTGTCGCTCGATTCTGGGAAGACCGAGTTGCTGGTGGACGAACTTCGTTTCGGACCGTTCGTGAAGCCAGTCGCTCAAGGGAACATTCAGCTTGCTCAGAACACCGAGGAGGTTGCTCGCTGGCCAGTGTCGTTTCAGTTGGATCGTTTGTCGGTGGATGGGAAACCATTTTTCCTCCGCATGCTGCCGTATCACGGAGAGCGAGTGGAGGACTTACGCGACGCGGGCTTCAACGTCATCTGGATCCCAGAAGCGAGCGACTTGGAATTGCAGCGTTCGCTGAAACAACATGGACTCTGGGGAATGGCCGCACCTCCACAACTGCGAGGATCGACGGGCAGTTCGCTCGATCACGAGTCCGCCGGGTTGCTGCCGATTCCGCGCGAGTGGGACAACCTGCTGGCCTGGAATTTGGGAGTCGCCGTTTCGCCGGAGGCGCAGCGAAACGTGTTGCAGTGGGTCTCGCAGGTGAAAAGTGCCGACCGCGAACGGCATCGCCCGATCATGATCGACGTCACGGGGGGCGAGCGAATTTACTCGCGAAACACGGAAATGCTGGGAACCAGCCGGCACATGTTCAATTCGACGATGACGTTCAAGACCTACCGCGAGTCGTTGGACCAGCATCGCAAGCTGGCACGGCCGGGAACGTTTCTCTTCACTTGGCTGCCGACCGAGCCGATGCCGGACATCGCACAACAGCGGCAAGCGGCGGGGCGGATTCCAATCATCATCGAGCCGGAGCAAATCTTTTTGGGAGCACACAGCGCACTCGCCGCGGGATGTCGTGGGCTGGGCTTTTCATTGAGCGAATCGCTCGATGCAAAAACTCCGGGAGGCTCCGAGCGACGACTCGCGATTGGCCTGCTCAATCTCGAACTGGCGCTGCTCGAGGACTACCTCGCCGCCGGAACGCTGGTCGAGCAACGTCCATTCGCGATCACGGCTCCGTCCGTTTCGAGCATCAGATCGCATGACGTCGCGGTTCGGAATTCAGCGATCTCGCGAGCGGACAAGGACGCGAGACTCACGGCGTACAAGTCAGACGTGCTGCGCGAGCGCCGCATCCGCAGCGAGCTGGAGGCGGCGGTGTTCCGCACCGACAAAGCGACGCTCTTGTTGCCGATTTGGTACGAAGACGACGCCCAATTTGTGCCCGGCCAACTCGCAGCGCCGGGCGCGACAATTGACGTCGCCAGCGTCCCCGAAACCGCATTCGCCTACGACGTCACGACCACGCGCATTGCCCCTTTGACCAGCGAACCGATTCCCGGAGGACGCCGAGTCAAGCTGCCCGCCTTCGACACGACTGCCGCAATCATCGTCACGTCCGATCCCAGCGTGATCGCAGATCTGAAACGCAAGATGGAAACCATGCAGGCTCAGAGCGCCCGCAATTGGATCGAGTTGGCCAAGGCGAAACTCAACCGCGTGCGGATCGCCGACGATGAGCTGACGAAGCTGGGAGCCGGACAGCCGGATGCTCCGCAACTGTTGGCTCAAGCCCGCGCAAACATCCAAAAGGCGGAAGGGATCTTCCCCGGCGATGCTCTCGATCGTGCAATCGCGCAGGCGCGTGAAGCCGGCCAGCGCAAGTCGCCGAACTCCGCAGATTTCGTGCAGCTTCGCAAACAGTTCGACGCAGCGGCGAGACACAGCCAAACGGCACTGCAGTTGCTGCGCATCTTGCAGAAGGCACATTGGGAGACGGCGACACATCGCTTGAAGTCGCCGGTTGGAAGTCCGCACACGCTTTGTTTTCAGACGCTGCCGGATCATTGGCGATTGATCGCCACGCTCGGCAAGTCGACGACGCGAGCCTCGGAAAATCTGCTGACCAAAGGGGACTTCGAGGTGCTCGACTTCCCAACGTTGTCACGGTTCGGGTGGCAATCCGTCCCAACAACATTGCCGGCAGGAGTCCGTGCTGCCGTCCAAGTCCTGACCACAACAGGACACGAAAAACGCGACAGCCGTTGCCTGCGACTCGTGGCGGCTCCCGACACAAACAACGATTCGCCCAGCATGCTCGATGTGCCACCGATCACGTTGGCTGCACCGCCAATCGCGGTGCGGGCAGGCCAAGTGCTACACATCAGTGGTTGGGTCCGTGTCGCCTCAGCGATCACCGGCAGCTTCGATGGCGTGACACTCAGCGACAATCTCACCGGCCGCACCGGCGCGTGGCGCTGGCAGGAAAAGCGCGAATGGCAACGCTTCGAAATGCTGCGAGAAGCCTACCAAGATGGACCGTTCGCTCTGACGATCACTCTGCACGGCCTCGGCGACGTGCAATTCGATGACTTGGAAGTGATTGCGCACGATCCTCCCGGAGAATCCCGGCTCGCGACTCACACAGAATCGGCAACGGAACCCGAATCAAAAGCCGGACGATTCGATTTCTGGAAGTACGTGCCGAAGCTCCCGCAACGCATGAAGTGAGATGACTCGTTGTCAGCCACCCTAGCACGACGCGCCAGCGAGCGGTTTTTCTCGAACAATCACTCGTTGGCGCGTCGTGCTGGGGAGTCTGAGACTTTTCCCAAGCGGAATCATTGGCCGACCGCACGGTCGTGTCTGGACGTGGTTGACCGGCTTGCGCGCAGGGCCGTACATTCCGGCCGAACTTTTGATTCCTGTTGTGCCGATTCGGCCTGCCGCGCAGCTCACCATGTCCAATTCTGATTCGCCCCCTCCCGCCTCGCCCCCGCCGTCTGGCTCAAAATCCCCTGATTCTCCGAAGCGGCCAGAGAAATCGCCGTCGTCAGGGAACGTGTTTTGGTACTTGATGCTCGGCTTTGTGTTTGCCGCGCTGGCGTACTCATGGTCGACGCGGCCGAGCAACCCCACGACGATCTCGTTCAGTGAGTTCCTGGATGGCCTCAAAGGGGACGATCCCAAATACAGCAAGCTTAACGTCCATGAATTGGTGATCGATCGCGGCTACATCACGTTTCAGTCCGAAGCCAACGGCACGGACGGCGAGCCTCCCAAGTCCGCCAAGCACTGGCAAGTGCCCATCGAGAAACTCTTCGAGGCCGACCAAGGCCGGCTGCTGAGCGTGCTGGAATCCAAAGACATCCGGCACAGCTACTCGAAGCCCATCTCGCCGTGGCCGGAGTTGATGGTCTACACCGTGTTCCTGGTGCTGTTTCTGGTGTTCTTCCTGTTCATGCTGCGTCGCCTCGGCGGGCCGGGAGCGGCCATGTCGTTCAGCCGCAGCCGCGGCAAGCTGTTCGCGCAGGAAGATGTCAAAGTCACATTCGCCGACGCCGCCGGCATCGACGAGGCCGTCGAAGAGTTGAAAGAAGTCGTCGAGTTCCTGAAGACGCCGCAAAAGTATCAAGCCCTCGGCGGACGCATCCCGCGCGGAGTGCTGCTGGTTGGCCCACCGGGCACCGGCAAGACCCTGCTCGCGAAAGCGGTCGCGGGCGAAGCGGGTGTGCCGTTCTTTAGCCTCAGCGGCTCGGACTTCGTCGAGATGTTCGTCGGCGTCGGTGCGGCACGAGTGCGCGACATGTTCCAGCAAGCGGGCACACGTTCTCCCGCGATCATCTTCATCGACGAACTCGATGCGCTCGGCAAAGTGCGTGGCAGCGGGATGCCCGGCGGACACGACGAACGCGATCAAACGCTCAACGCGCTGCTGGTCGAGATGGACGGGTTCAGTTCCGATCAAAGCGTGATCGTGATGGCCGCAACCAACCGGCCGGAAACGCTCGACCCCGCCCTACTCCGCCCCGGACGATTCGATCGGCATGTCCTGGTCGATCGACCAGACATCCGTGGCCGCGAGGCGATCCTGAAAGTCCACGCCAAGAAGGTCAAATGCAATGACAGCGTGGACCTCCTGCGATTGGCCAAACTGACTCCCGGCTTCGTCGGAGCGGACCTCGCGAACCTCGTCAACGAGGCCGCGCTGCTGGCCGCTCGCGGCGACAAAAAGTTCGTCACGATGCACGAGTTCGAAGAGGGCATCGACCGCGTCGTCGCCGGACTCGAAAAGCAAACGCGGATCATCCCGGAAGACGAGAAAATCCGCGTCGCCTATCACGAGTGCGGTCACGCGCTGGTCGCGAGCAGCCTGCCGCACACCGATCCGGTCCACAAAATCTCGATCATCCCGCGCGGCCTCGGAGCACTCGGCTACACGATGCAGCGGCCGGAAGGGGACCGCTCGCTGGTCACGCAGACCGAACTGCATCACCGCATCTGCGTCCTGCTGGGTGGCATCGCCGCCGAGCAGATTGTCTTCAAAGAAACCTCGACCGGCGCGCAGAACGATTTGCAACGCGCCACCGACATCGCCCGCCGCATGGTCACGGAATTCGGCATGAGCCAAAAGCTCGGCCGAGTCTACTACAGCGAAGCCCGCCGCTCCCCGTTTCTCGGCGGCGGAACGCCGTCCGACGCCGTCCACAGCGAAGACACCGTGCGCGAAATCGACCTCGAAGTCCGCCGCCTGATCGACGAGTCGGCCACGATCGCGCTGGACATCCTCAACGAACGCCGCGAAGTGCTGGAGCACATGACCAAAGAGTTGCTCGAAATCGAAGTCATGGACGCCGACCACCTCAAACGCATCCTCGACGAACACAAAACCGGCCCGCAACTCGTACCGGGCACGTTCGCCCAACCGGCCAGCGATGTTGCCAACGAAACGCCGCCCTCAATGTTACGAGACGCGGCGGAAGGTCATCACTGAACCAAATCGTCTCAGGCCGTGACACCTCCACGCGGGGGATGCTGGAACGGTAAGACTTCCGATGAACACTCATTTTTTCGGTGGCCACGGGTAATTCTCGAAGGCGGTTTCTCGACGTGAGATCGCCTTCACGGAAATTGGCTTTCCGGTTTCCTTGATCTGTTCCGCCAACTTTTCGAGTAACTCGATATCTTTCTTGCGGTCGTCTTCCGTGGCGGGGCCACGCATTGGGCTTAGTCTCCGCGTCAGATGCGTCTTCCTCGTTACGGTAATCGCATCCAGTTGGATATCAGCGAGAGACATCTCCTTGCGCGGTTCCCACCACTCGCGGAGTTTTGCAAGATCTTTGGGAACATGACCATAAAAGGCGTTCCCAGTCGGGCGTTGGAACACGTTGACGTTCACGTCCACGATGTACCAGCAGATGCTCCCCACCGAGTGATTGTACCAGGGCGATTGCGCGATGCTGGGTAACTTGCGATAGTTGCGTGATGGCGATTTGAGAAGTCGGCTTGGCAGGATGCTGGGCGATCAAATGGCGTTCGTGTTTCAGGATGAGCATCGTGTCCCAAAGTGTGCGTGTGGCGATCAAGGATC
>CAMDPK010000042.1 GCA_945904015.1 Candidatus Kuenenia stuttgartensis
CAACGACGAACGATGTCCGGGGGCTGACGCCCTCCGGCTCGCCAGAATCAGGCACGGGCGACCGTCTCGCCTTTGCACGCTGGCTGACCGATCGGCAGCATCCGACGACGGCGCGCGTCATCGTCAATCGTGTCTGGCAGGCGTACTTCGGCACTGGCCTCGTCAGCACGAGCGAGGATTTCGGCACGCAAGCTGAGCCGCCGAGTCATCCCGAATTGCTCGACTGGCTGGCCGTCGAATTCATGGAGCACGGCTGGAGCTTCAAGCACCTGCATCGCCTCATCACGTCGAGCGCGACGTATCGCCAAAGCAGTCGAGTCACGCCGGAGCTTTACGAGCGTGACCAATTCAACCGCTTGCTCGCGCGCTTCCCGCGTCAGCGCGTCGAAGGAGAAATCGTCCGCGACATCGCGCTCGCCGCGAGCGGCTTGCTGAACGAGAAGCTCAGCGGCCCGGCGATCTTCTCGCCGTCGCCGGCGTTCCTGTACCAGCCTCCCGCGAGCTACGGCCCCTTCACCTGGACTGAGGAAACCGGGGCCGAGCGTTATCGGCGCGGTCTCTACACATTCCGCCGCCGCTCGACGCCGTACCCGATGCTCACCAACTTCGACACTCCGAACGCCGATGCCGCCTGCGTCAAACGGCCTCGCAGCAACACACCGCTGCAAGCGCTGACAACGCTCAACGAAGTCGTCTTCCTCGAATGCGCTCGCGCGTTGTCGCTGCTGACGCTGACCGACGGCGGTGCCGATGACGCAAACCGCCTGACGTTCGCCTTCCGCCGCTGCGTCTCACGCGATCCAACCGCCGCCGAACAAAAGATGCTGTTGAGTTTGCTCAATCAGCAACGCACCAAGTTCGCTCAGCCCGATGCCAAACCGTGGGAACTCGCTGCCAACGATCCGGCACAACCACCGCCGCTTCCAAACGGAGTCGCTCCCGCCGATGCCGCCGCATGGACGGTCGTGGCTCGCGTGCTGCTAAACTTGGACGAAACCGTCACGAGGGAGTAATGCCATGAATACGCTTAAAATTGCCAGTCGCCCAAAGGTTCGCAAGTTCGTGCCGTCGCCGGAACAAGCGGTCGCGATGGAATCCGTCCGTCGCTCCAGCGAATGGTTTCACGCCCTGCCCGTCACAGAGCTTGCCAAGTATGCCGGTCAGAACGTCGCCGTCTTGGAATGCCGAGTCGTGGCAGCCACTCCAACACTGGCAGAGTTAATCACAAAGATTGAAGGCTGTGATCGCAGCCGTCTCTACATCGTTCCGCAACGACGTTCTCGCATCAGGTTTCGACCCGCATGAAGATTCAAAAACAATGGTCGTCCGACATGATGGCCGACGGAACGCTGTTGGGCTTCGTACCAACGCTCGACGTGCTACTGTCCGGCCCGCAGGGGGAAACCGCCACTTGGGAGTTCCTGATCGACAGCGGTGCGGAGTTCAGCATGGCTCCGCGCGAGCTGTGCGAGTTTCTGGGCATCGCTTGGGAAGATGGCACGCCGATGGTCGTCTCCGGTATCGCGGGACGAGACGAGTGCGACGTGGTCGGCCGCATTCACGAAGTGGAGGTCTCCATTCCGGGAGTCGATCGTCGCCTCGTGATCCCGATCTTCTTCGCCGCAGGAGATTCCGTCAGCCTCATCGGTCGTCGCGGATTCTTCGATGCGTTTCGCATTGAGTTCGATCAGCCCTATCGGACGACGACGCTCGAACCTCTCTGGGATGAATCGGAGTAATCACATGAATCCGTTTTCCAATTCAGACATTCGACAGCAGATCACTCGCCGCTGGTTCTTTCAAGACTGCGGCGTTGGTTTGGCGACAGCCGCGCTGGCGTCTCTGCTAGCAAATGACCGAGCCATCGCAGCAACGACGAATCCGCTCGCCGCGCCGCAGTCGCACTTTGCTCCGAAAGCCAAGCGGGTGATTTATCTCTTCATGGCCGGAGCCCCTTCGCATCTCGAACTGTTTGACAACAAGCCGGAGTTGGCGAAGTGGGACGGCAAACTGCCGCCGCCGGATCTCATCAAGAATTATCGGGCGGCGTTTATCAATCCGAACTCGACGCTGCTGGGGCCGAAGTTCAAGTTCGCTCGACACGGTGATTGCGGGGCGGAGTTGTCGGAGTTGCTGCCGCATCTGGCGGTGGTCGTCGATGACATCGCGATCGTGAAATCGATGGTCACGGATGCGTTCAATCATGCTCCGGGCCAGATCATGATGAATACCGGAGCACAGCAGTTCGGCCGGCCGAGCCTCGGCGCGTGGACGATGTACGGACTCGGCAGCGAGGCTCAAGATTTGCCGGGGTTCATCGTGTTCTCGTCGGGCAAGAAGGGGCCGAGCGGCGGGCAATCGAACTGGGGCAACGGCTTTCTGCCGACGGTCAACAACGGCGTGCTGTTCCGCTCGTCGGGCGAGCCGGTGCTGTTTCTCGATAACCCGCGCGGCATCGACTCGCAGACGAATCGCGAATCGCTCGACACGCTGCGGCAGTTGAATGAACTGCGGCTCGGCGTGGTCGGCGACCCGGAGATCGCCGCGCGGATCAGCGCCTTCGAGATGGCCGCTCGGATGCAGACCAGCGCGCCGGAGTTGATGGACATCACCAACGAACCCAAGCACATCCTAGAGATGTACGGTGCGGAACCGGGCAAGCCGAGCTTCGCGAACAACTGCCTGCTGGCTCGGCGGCTGATCGAGCGTGGCGTCCGCTGCGTGCAACTCTTCCACGAAGCGTGGGACCATCACGGCGGCCTGGTCGGCGGACTCAAAGAGCAATGCGGCGCGACCGACAAACCGGCCGCCGCGCTGCTGCGCGACCTCAAGCAACGCGGCCTGCTCGACGACACGCTGGTCATCTGGGGCGGCGAGTTCGGCCGCACTCCGATGGTCCAAGGGGGCAATGACGGCCGCGACCATCACCCGAATTGTTTCAGCATGTGGCTCGCCGGCGGCGGCGTGAAGCCCGGCACCACGCTCGGCGAGTCCGACGAGTTCGGCTTCAACGCCACCACCGACAAAGTCCACGTCCACGACCTGCACGCCACAATCCTGCACTTGCTCGGCTTCGACCACACCAAGCTGACCTACCGCTTCCAAGGCCGCGACTTCCGGCTGACCGACGTGCATGGGAATGTGGTGACGAAGTTGCTGGCGTAAACGCAAACGAATTTCAGTGATGAGGTGCGACGTGCAAGACAACATTGATAAAGATTGTGGTGTTTCGACTGTGCCGTTGAACGCATGGGAAGAGTTCGGCTCATTCATCGCCAAAGAACATTCGAATTTCCCCGCAGTTCTTTACCGCGGACAAGGCAACGCGGATTGGAAAATTGAGTCTTCCTTGGATCGACTCGAATCACGATTCCCAATCAAACCTAACCATTGCGGTACGAATCCGCCGCATTTCAACTGTCCGCAGACCGACCGAGTGCAGCATCTCGAAGCATTCAAAGAATCTGTTCGTGGAAAACGGGGTAATTACCCGTTTCCATTGACTGACAACGAATGGTGGGCTTTGGCCCAGCATCATGGCCTTGCCAGTCCGCTTCTCGATTGGACCTATTCGCCGTTTGTTGCGTTGTTTTTCGCCTTCGAGGAAGAAGGATTTGTCGATCACCAGACTCATCAATATCTTGAGCCGAATCGCCGCTCGGTTTTGTCCGTTCCATTCCATTTGATCTCAGACAAATCCACCGAAGAGCATCCGGCTCCGGACATGTTTTCGCCAAGACGCGAAATCACGAGTCGCCTTGGAAACCAGTGTGGCGTGCTGATGAGGATGCCAAGAGGAACCGATCTTGAGTCCAGCGTTCGTGCTCGATTTGCAGATGAATCAACAACCACAAATCATCACGCTCGTTCGATCCTTACGAAGATCACCGTACCGAACAAAGGAAGAACTGAGTGTCTCAAGTTCCTCAACAAGATGAACATCAACCGAATGAGCCTTTTCCAGGATCTCGACGGTGCAGCTCGATACATCAACAGCCTTTGGGAACTCGACTTTGATACGGCGTTAGGAGCACTTCCCGATGGCAGTGACTTGGCTCCTGTCCCGACTCACCCTGGCATTGCATGAACTTTGTTGGCTCACGCAGCAACCCGCGCTGGCACCCCTGCCGGGGTGCGATGATTCGGTTGGTGATCGTTGACCGGTGGTGTCGCTGCGCTCAACCACCGGCTAATGGCTGACAAGCCTTCGGCTTGTGCGGAAACCGTCGTGGCGTGTATCGCCGGTTCTGGTGGCATTGAAATGGCGTCGGCGTTTTGTCAACCCGGAGGGTTGCCAGCTATTAGCCGGTGGTCGCGCAGCGCACCACCGGACGGCGTTCCCCAAACACCATCGCATCCCGGCAGGGATGCCAGATTCGTGGAATGACACCTCGGCAAACGATTCACGCGAACAACGCACCGCCGCCAAATTGCGATGTCACCCGTTGCGCTCAACATCACGGGCTAGCACCCCTGCCGGGGTGCGATGATTCGGTTGGCGATCGCTGACCGGCGGTGTCTGCGCTCAACCGCCGGCTAATGGCTGACAAGCCTCCGGCTTGTGCGGCAATCGTCGTGGCGTGCATCGACGGCTCCGATCACATTGCGCTGGCGTCGGCGTTTTTCCAACCCGGAGGGTTGCCAGCTATTAGCCGGTGGTCGCGACGCGCACCACCGGTTTCCTCGCAACATCCATTGCATCCCGGCAGGGATGCCAGAGGCGTCCGCCGACGGTTGCGATGTGGAACGTGGCTCGATTTCAATGGCCAACGACATCCACGGAACGTCCAACGCAATCCCGATGGGCACGCACCATGTCATCGACCTATCTGAGCCTGCATTACCACCTCATCTTCAGCACCAAACATCGCGAACCGTCGATCTCAAAAGATTGGCAAGAACGTCTGCACGAATACCTCGGTGGGACGGTCAAAGGGTTGGATGGATTTCCGCAGGGTGTCGGCGGCGTGGCGGATCACGTTCATCTTCTGGTCGGGCTGAAGGCGACGCATCGTCTCGCGGACTTCCTGCGTGAATTGAAGAAGGCATCTTCCTCGTGGATCCACGAGGAGGTCGGTTTGAAATCATTCGCCTGGCAAGAAGGCTACGCCGCGTTCACTGTCAGCGCGACGTCTCGCGACGGAGTCAAACGCTACATCGCCAACCAAGCCGAGCATCATCGGCAACGATCGTTTCGTGAGGAATTGATCGACCTGCTGACGAAAGCCGGCATCGAATTTGATGAACGATATCTCGATTGATGTTCGATCACACCAAGCTGATCGACCGCTTCCAAGGCCGTGGTTTTCGTTTGATGGGAGCTAGCCTGTGACGGCCGCCGTCACTTCTTCGGGATTAGGCGGACTTGTCGCAGATCCATGACGGCGACGCCGGGTTTTTTGATGGCTTTGACGCGCAGTTCGTAGCGGCCGGCGGTGTCCAGCAGGATTTCGCCCAGCGTTCGCGGCACGAAGTTTTGAAAGCCGCCCGTCTCCTGCACTGTGAGCGGCAGCACCTGCGGATCGGACGTTGAACTGGACGGAGCGACCTCGAATTGCACTTCGCTGCCGCCGCTGCCGTTGCCGCAGCCGACGAGAGCTTCGAGCTCAAACTTGCCTGGTTTGGTCACGGTGAATTCGAACCGCGCCCAATCTTCGGCCCGCACCCAGAAGCCGAGCGTGTTCTTGTGCGGCATCGGTTCGTATCGCAGCATGATTCCGCGCACGTCGGCGGTGCGAGCGGGAATCATGATCTCGCCGTTTTCGGACTGCGGGTTCGGGGTGTAGTTGGGATTCGGCTCCGGCATCAGTGCGCCGACGGATTTTCGCCACGCAGCGAGCTGCTCGGATAACACACGCACGCGGTCGGGTTCTTGCTCGGCGAGGTTGCGCGACTCGCTGACGTCCTTCGCGACGTGAAACAACTCGCGGCGGCCCTCTTCGTAGAATTCGATCAGCTTCCATTCGCCGGAGCGCACAATTCCCCCAGGCTTGCCGCCTTGATTGGCATAGTGCGGGTAATGCCAAAACAGAGATTCGCGCGCGATCGATCCCGACTGCTTGAGCAACGGCAGCCAACTGACGCCATCGGTGTTGAGAGTCTTTGTCTGTTCGAGACCACAAGCATCGCGCAGCGTCGGCAAGAGATCGATCCCGCAAACGGGCACGTCGCTGCTGCTGTTCGCTTTGACCGAGCCGGGCCACTTCACGAGCAGCGGCGTGCGAATGCCTCCCTCGTACAGCCAGCCTTTCCCTTCGCGCAGCGGAGCGTTTGACGTGGCGGGAGTGTTCAGCCCCTCGGTCGTCGCCAGTCCGCCATTGTCGGACGTGAAGAGCACGATCGTGCGGTCGGAGAGTTTGAGTTCGTCCAATTTGGCGACGATGCGGCCGACCGAGTCGTCCAGGCTTTCGAGCATCGCGGCATAAATCGGATTGTTCTGTTGGCCTTTGAATGTACCGGCCACCGGATATTTTTTGACGACGTCCTCTTTGGCCTTCAACGGCGTGTGCGGAGTGAAGTGCGGCAGGTACAAAAAGAACGGTCGCTCGCGATGCTGTGTGATGAACTTCTCGGCCTCGGTCGTCAGTCGATCGGGGAGGTATTCACCTTCGGGAGCGTCGCTCAGGCCGGGCATCGCTTTGCCGTTCGGCTTGCTGAACGGAGCAAAGTAACTCTGCGGCGAGCCGGCCGCGTCGCCGGCGATGTTGACGTCAAAACCTTGCTTGGTCGGCTCAAAGCCTTCGCCGCCGAGATGCCACTTACCGATGCTCGCGCAAACGTAGCCGGCCGGCTTGAGGAGTTCGGCGATCGTCGTGGCTTCCAACGGCAGATGATTCCGCAGCGTCGGCCGCTTGAGCCGTTGATCCGGACGATCGGCTCGTCCCGGCAACCAGTCGGTCAGTTGAAACCGCTGCGGGTATTGCCCGGTCATGATCGCCGCTCGCGACGGTGAGCAAACCGGGCACGCCGAATACGACTGTGTGAACCGCATCCCGTCCGCCGCGAGCTTGTCGAGATGCGGCGTGCGGTGAAACTTACTGCCGTAACAACCGAGGTCCATCGCTCCGAGATCATCGGCCACGATCAACACGACATTCGGCGGTTCAGCGGCGGTGAGGTTTGTGGAAGCCAGTAACAAAACAACAAGCACAGCAACGCGGTTCATGGAGGTCTCCTTGGCGAGAGATCATGTCGATCCGTCGATTCAGCCGCTAGTTTCCTCGCCTTTCTGATGACCTTGCCCGCGAGCGTTGACACCGCGAAGTGGCTAAACTTCCAATCCAATCATGATCGACCTCAACATTCTCCCTGCCGAACCGATGCCCGTTGCTCCGCCCGTCTCGGCCAAGCGTCGCTTGCCGAGCTGGCTCAAGCGGCCGATGCCGCAGCCGGGCATGGTTTACACGAGCAACGTGATCGCCGACCTCCGCCTGGAGACCGTTTGCGAAAGCGCGAAGTGTCCGAATCGAACGGAGTGCTGGTCGCAGCAAACGGCGACGTTCATGGTTCTCGGAAATGTTTGTACGCGGCCGTGCGGATTTTGTTCGGTCCCAAAAGGGAAGACCGAAACTCTGCAAGCCGATGAACCGGAGCGCGTCGCCGAAGCGGCCGAGCGTTTGGGGCTGCGGTACGTCGTCATCACGTCGGTCACTCGCGACGACTTGCCTGATGGCGGTGCCGAGCATTTTGCTCGTTGTGTGCTGGCCGTGCGCGAACGAACCGGAGCGCTGGTCGAAGTCCTGACTCCTGATTTTCTCGGCAACCGAGCGGCGATCTCATGCGTGATCGAATCGCGGCCCGATGTTTTCAATCACAACACCGAGACAGTGCCTCGGCTGTATCACCGCGTCCGACGCAATGCCGCGTATCAACGGACGCTCGATCTGCTCCAGCAGGTCAAAGACGAAGCTCCCGACATGCCGACCAAGAGCGGGCTGATGCTCGGACTTGGCGAAACGCTCGACGAACTGCTCGATGTTTTCGCGGACCTGCGAGCCGTCGGATGCGACATGCTGACGCTCGGGCAATACTTGCAACCGACTCCCGACCACTTGCCGGTCGAACGCTTTGTCCCGCCGGAAGAGTTCGACGAGATCGGTGCGCTGGCAAAGCGACTCGGCTTCGGCATGGTGGCGAGCGGTCCGTTCGTGCGGTCGAGCTATCATGCCGGCGAGATGGCGGCGGGGATCACGGGATGACGCTCGACACAACCGGCTGGCAACCGATCACGCTGCCGGATCTCGGTGCGGGAGAGCAACGGGTTCGAGTCAGCACATGGCTCACGCAGATTGGCGAAGAGGTGACTGCGGGCGAAGCGGTGGTCGAGGTGTTGTTTCGCGGGATCACGTTCGACGTCGAAGCTCCTAGCAGCGGCCGGTTGCGGCGGATCGGCTGTTTTGAAAACGACGTCGTCGCAACGGGCGACACGTTGGGATGGATCGAGATGGAAGGTTCGGCAGGAGAGTCATTGGCATGATCTGGGATTCGATTCGGGGACATGGCGAACGTGTCGAGTGGTTTCGGCGAACCATACGCCGCGGCCGACTCTCGCATGCGTACGTTTTTGCCGGTCCTGATGGAGTCGGGAAACTTCTGTTTGCTCGGACTTTGGCTCAGTGCTTGTTCTGTCAACGACACTCGAACGAGGAGCTGTTGGCCTGCGGCGAGTGCTCGGCCTGCAAGCAGGTTATGGCCAAATCGCACCCGGATTTGCACGAAGTCGGCCGCAAATCGGTCAAGTCTTCGCAACTCACGATCGGACAGTTTATCGGTGAGGACGAGACCCGTGGAAAAGAAGGGCTCTGTTATGACTTGTCGCGACTGCCGATGGCCGGTGATCGGAAAATTGCGATCATCGACTTCGCCACCGATATGAATGACGCAACCTCAAACGCGTTCCTCAAGAACTTGGAAGAGCCACAGCCGAAGGCGCTGATTATTCTCATCGCCGACAACCTCGACGGACTGTTGCCGACGATCCGGTCGCGCTGTCAGACCGTCCGATTTGATCCGCTGTCGACACGCGACGTCGCCGAGTTGCTCGTGCAGCAAGAGTTGGTTGCTGAGCCCACCGAAGCCGCCGCTTTGGCCGAGCTCAGCGGCGGCAGCTTGGCGGTCGCGACACAATTGCTCGAACACCCTACGTTGCGTGAATTGCGCGACGCGCTGTATCAGCAGCTTGCCAGCGGCGAATTTCAATCATTCGTGCTCGCCGAGAAGCTGACATCTGGAATCGAAGCCATCGGCGGCGACGCGGCGACGCAACGACGGAACGCGCTGTGGTTGGTTCGCTTCGGCCTCGAGTTCTTTCGAGCCGCCGCACTGCATCTGTCGGATCAGCCGCAAGGGGCGATCATCCCGGCGGCGGTCTCGTTCGCTCGGCGCTTCGAGGCTCGCTCGCCGGAAGAGTTCGAATTTGTGATGAGCCTGTTCGAACGCGTCGCCGAAACGGAACAACACATCGAATCGAACGTCTCGGTTCCGCGTTGCCTGGAGGCGTTGTGCGAAGACCTCGGCCGCAAGCTGTGTCCGGCTCGGCGCTAGTGTTTTGTCCCGCAAATTAGCCGCAGGGCGCTAGCCCCGGTTGTATTGCACGGAACCAGGGCTAGCGCCCGGCGGCTGATTCGACTTACGGGACAGAGTCTAGTTCGTTGTCACAGCCACCCAACTGTTTCACAGGTGTCCAGCACTTCGTAAGGGCCTCGCTTTCGGTATTCCTTCAGAGTCCAGGTACAGAGACGCGGCGTGTATCTCACCCGCAGATGCCCAAACAGCCCGGCGAACCATTTGCGCCGGTCGACCTTCATGGTCCGAGGCCACACCCACTCGGCCATCGTTTTGCGACGATCCGAACGCCACGTTCCCAACAAGCGCCGATCAATTTTGATTGACTTGCCAGACATGGCCCGAGACCTCTCGCTCACGCCAGCACTTCGGTGACGATCCGCGCCGTGGCGTTCGCGTCGATCAGCGATTGCGGAGCGGCGTTGCGGGTGAACGTCAGCTTCTTCGGATCGATGCCGAACAGGTGCAGCAACGTCGCGTGGTAGTCGTGATGTGTGACCGTCCCCTCGACGGCGCGATGGCCGAACTCATCGGTCGCGCCGTGAGTATGGCCGGCTTTGAAGCCGCCGCCGGCAAACCAGGACGAGAAGCCGTAGGTGTTGTGATCGCGGCCGACGCGGTCGGGACCAGTGTCGTTTTGGATGACCGGCAGCCGTCCCATCTCGCCGCCCCAATGCACGACCGTTGAATCCAGCAGGCCGCGTTGCTTGAGATCCTTGACCAGCGCGGCACAGGGCTGATCGACTCGCAAGCAGGCTTGAGGCAGCCCTCCGCGCAACCCTCCGTGGTGGTCCCACATCTGGGCAAACGAGTAGACCGAAACGAAGCGAACTCCGCGCTCGATCAGTCTTCGGGCGAGCAGGCAGCGCGTGCCAAAGTCGCGTGTCTTCTCGTTGTCGAGTCCGTAGAGCTTCTGAGTCGCCTCGGTTTCCTGCGACAGGTCGAGCGCCTCCTTGGCCGCCGTTTGCATGCGCGCGGCCAGCTCATACGACGAGATGCGGGCTTCGAGGTCGGTCTCGCCGGGATGCCGCGTGAGATGCTCGCGATTCAGCTTCGCGACGTATTCGAGGTATCGCTCTTGCGGCAATCCTTTGAGTTGCGGAGGCGGATCGAGATTGAGGATGCGCGGTTCGCGCGAGCGGACGACGGTCCCTTGATACAACGCCGGTAGCCAGCCGTTCGACCAGTTGTGAGTGCCGAGCACCGGCAAGCCACCCGGATCGGTGAGCACCACGTAACTTGGCAAGTTTTGGCTTTCGGTGCCGAGGCCATAAGTCAGCCAACTTCCCAGCGATGGCCGTCCCGCTTGAGTGCGGCCGGTGTTGAGTGCGTACAACGACTCGCCGTGATTATTAACGCCCGTCGTCATCGAGCGGATCAGCGTGATGTCGTCGGCGATCTCGCCGAAGTGCGGCAGCAGTTCGGAGAAGTCCATGCCGCAGTCACCGTGCTTGCGAAATCGCCACGGGCAGCCGAGCACTCGCGAACTGGCCTCGGCCGCGTTGTCGTACTTGATGTCACCGGGAAACTTTTGGCCGTCAAGCTGATTGAGCACTGGCTTCGGGTCGCACAGGTCGATGTGGCTCGGACCACCCTGCATGAAGAGCGAGATCATCGCCCGTGCTTTGGGTTCGCTCGCGGCCGGTTTCGCCAAGAGATCGTACGACTTCTTTTCCAGTTCCGGCCGCACGGTCTCGGCGAGTACACCTTCCTGCCGCAAGAGCCACGTCAGCGCGACTGAGCCAAGGCCCAGCGACTGAGCTGCGAGAAAATGCCGTCGTGAGGAGCACGGGCCGCGCATGTCCGACTTCCGAATTCAGTTTTCGACTTCGAATCAGCGGCCCTTCTTGGCAGCACCGGCCTTGATCGTCATCTCGATGACCTTGAAGTCTTCGCCTTCCTTCTTGACCTTGAAGGTGATGGTCGCGTTGTCGGCGTTGCGCAGAGTCAACACTTTCGCGCCGTTATCTGTTTTCGATCCGACTCCTTTGACGCCGGCGAATTGTTTCTTGAGTTCCTCGATCTGCTTCTCACTGGCTTTGCCATCGCGGATGTCACCCAGCACCCCTTTGCATTTGGAACTGATGAAGTCACCCAATCCAGTGGCTTCGCCCTTGAGAATTTGGACCACGATGGACTCGGCGGCGAATTCGGCCGTGCCAGACTGAGACTGTGGATTTTGAGGAGCGCCACCTGAACCTGGAGGACCACCCCCAAAACCGCCTCCGGCACCTACCGCACCAGCTCCCCTCGCACCAGCACCTCCTGGCACACCAGCTCCTCCTGGCACACCAGCTCCTCCCGGCACACCAGCACCTCCCGGCACACCAGCACCTCCCGGCACACCAGCACCTCCCGGCACACCAGCACCTCCCGGCACACCAGCACCTCCCGGCACACCAGCTCCTCCCGGCACACCAGCTCCTCCCGGCACACCAGCTCCCCTCGCACCAGCACCTCCCGGCACACCAGCACCGCCTGGCACGCCAGCACCGCCTGGCACTCCAGCACCGCCTGGCACTCCAGCACCGCCTGGGGCAGCGGAATCGGGCCGCCCACCACCAAGGCCTGCACCTGCAGGTAAACCCTTCTTGACATTCTCTGTCTGTGCTAACTGCCGATCTGTAATTGTGCCTGGTGCAGATGCACCGGCAGGCATCTTCATCGCCATTCCCGCAGGCATTCCACCTTGGCCACCAGCCGCAGGCATTCCACCTTTGCCACCAGCCGGCATTCCGCCAGCAGGCATTCCACCAGCAGGCATTCCGCCAGCAGGCATTCCACCACCTGCTGGACCAGCAGCCGGTGCAGGGTTTCCTTGTGCTTGATTCGCGGCCGGTGCCGGTTCCTCCGACGAACAACCCATGAGCCCCATTCCTGCCAGCGACAGCGACAACAATCCTGTCGTAACCGCGGCCTGACGAAACGCGCTGAACTTGCAACAACCACTGAGCGGACGAACGACGCGAGACATGAAAAATCTCCAGCGTGACAAGTCAGAATCCGCAGCCGCACGACGTGGCGGAGGCGGGGCATCGGGACAGCAGCCTAACCGCTTATCCGTCTGGCGTCACCTGTTTGCTGAAATCATCGTGTTTTGTGGAGCGAGGCCGCCGGTTGCCGTTCGGAACCAGCCTCGCAACACTGACGTTTGTCACGACTCGCTGAGGGGTCGTCGGTTCGGAGTCGTCCTGATGTACTTCGCGAATCCGTGGGGCTTGCTGGGGCTGCTCGCGTTGCCGGTGATCGTGGTCATCCACTTGTATCACCGGCGTTACCCACCTCTGTTGGTGGCCGGGCTGCATCTGTGGGGAATCGAGACACACACGACCACGCCCGGTCGCACGCGTGAGCGGCTGCCCATCACTCCGTCTCTGATCTGCGAGTTGCTGGCCGCGTTAGTGATGTCGCTGTTGTTGGCCGATCCGCGTTGGGGAGACGTCGGCAAAGTTGTGCATCTGGTGGTCGTGTTGGACAACTCGGCGTCGATGTATTCGCGGCCGCCGGGCTTGGAGGAAAAATCCTTTCGTGACGCGGCTGTCGAAGAACTCGATCGCCGAGCCAAGCGACTCCCGCGCGGCAGCGTCGTCACATTGCTGCGAACGGCGCGGCGGCCGGAGATGCTCGCGGGGCCGGCGGTGCCGTGGGACGAAGCGAAGCCGAAGCTCGACGACTGGCGACCAGCTCTCCCCAAGCATGACTTTCAGCCGACGTGGGACTTGGCCTCGCAGCTCGCGGCCGAAACCGGCGAGCTGCTGTTTCTGACTGACGTCGTGCCGGACGAAAAGGTCGCAGTTCCCAAGATGATGGAGGTCGTTTCCGTCGGACGCGAGTTGGAGAACGTCTCGATCTCCGCCGCGCGCTGGGATTTCAATTCGCAAACAACCAAGGGGCGAGTCTTCCTGCGACTGACGAATCACGGCAAGCGCGCCGCGAATGTGCGCGTCGCCGGCTCCGTTGGCGAGCGAACAATCTTTCAAGAAACGATCACGCTGGCGTCCGGGGTCGCCTCACCGCTGGAAGTCGAAGTCCCTGGCGGCTTGGGTCGGCTGAGCATCACGACCGAGAACATCGGCGACGGATTGCCGCTCGACAATCGGGTCGAACTCATCGAGCCAAAAATCCGCACGCTGCACGTCGCGCTCACGCTGCCGAAAGAGTCTCCGGCGATGAAGGCGGTGCAGCGAGCGATGCGCGGCATCCCGGATGTTTCAATGACGAATGTCGAATCCGCCGAGTTGGTGATCGCTGCGGCTCAAACGCTACCGCCATCGCGGCGTGAGTTGGCATGGTTGGGGATCGGCCCGCTCGATCCCAGTGAAGAGGCTCGCAAGGCCGCGCAGGATTTGGGGGGGCCGTACATTCTCGAAAAGCAAAACCCGTTGCTCGACGGGCTGACGCTCAGTGGCGTCATCTGGGGGGGCGTGCAACCTCTCAAACTGGATGTCGCGCCGATCGTCACGGCCGGACAACAGCCGCTGCTCTCGCGATTGAACGGCACTCGCACAACGGCGTATCTGCTGAACCTCGACTTCGCGAAGTCGAACCTCGCCGACAGCCCGGACTGGCCGATCCTGCTCAGCAATCTGATCGAACTGCGTCGCGACAACCTGCCGGGCCTGCGTCGCTGGAATTACCGGCTCAACGAAGAGATTCGCTTTCGGTTGCTCGAAGATACCCCCGCAACAACCACCGAGAATGAATCAACCGATACTCGTCCGCTGCTGCTCGTGCATCGCGGCCAGAAGCGACCGCTCGCGCGAGCCCCCATCGTCGAAGTCCCGCCGCTGGATGAGGCCGACGTCTACACGATCCTCGACGGCGAGCGACCGATCGGTGAGTTCGCCGTCAACTTTTTCGACTCCGACGAATCGACCCTCACGGGCCTGCGCCCCGGTCGCCGCGATCCGGCCGCAGAGGCCGCGTCGAGCGGCTTCCAAATTGATCAGCCTCTGACCTGGATGATCCTCGTCGGCATCGTGCTGATCCTGCTGGCCGCCTTCGCCGACTGGCATGTGCTGCGCCCCGTCGGCCGCCGCGCCTGACGTGGGGCACGTTTTCAACGTGCCCGTTGTCCGAAGCGAGCACGTTGGAAACGTGCTCCACGTTCGACGTCACGGCATCGGTTTGTCTTCGGGCAACTCCGGCGGCTTGATGAAGAACTCGAACTCGTGCCCTTTGTGGACGATGATCGTCAGCGTCAGCGACTTGGCATCCGGTTCGGTCTTGAAGAAGAACGACTGCAACTCGCCGTAGTGGTACGTCTGCTGAGTCGGCACGTCACGGCCCTGATCGTCTTTGGCTAACAGGTACAGCCGATGCAACGGAGACAAGCCGGTCGACTCCAGCGTCAGGTGCGGCCAGTTTGCCTCGACGGTGCTCGTCGATGTCGAGCCGTTGCGTTTGGACTCGATCTTCGTGGAAGAACCAAACGCCGTGCCTCCCGAACTGGAGGAGAAATTGCCGTACCGGGAGAGTCCCGGTGTTGCGATCGAGTAGCTCGTCTTTCCGAGACCGGCTAGCGCGATGAGCGTCACGGTCACGCCGCTGATCGACTGCGTGTCGCTGCGGGGCAGGGCCGTGTCTTTTTCGGGCAGAGGCATTTCCGCGAAGCTCCAAGTCTCAGCCACCGCAAATTTCGATGTCTGAACACGGCACGCCGCCAAGCGAACCTTCCACGTTGGCTCGCGAATCGACAACGATCGCATGTTGTAGTTTTGGTTCCCCAGCGAATCCGTGACCTCCAACAGACTCGCCGACCAATCCGTCGTGGGTTGACCGTTCTCACTCACGACCGTTTCCGGTGAGTAGTACCAGTACTTCAGCTTCTCGCCATTGCTCGTGGCCCAATGAAAATTGGCATTGAGTCGTTGCAGCGCGACCGCGAGATCGCCGTTGGATTTCGTGGCTGGCAACTCTTCGGCTGGCCATGTCTGTGCAGTGGGCGGTGACGGATGAGTCAGCTCAAAAGTCGCGACGACCTCGCCGGCCAGGTTCTTCACTTGCAGTTTGAAGCGACCTTGATCGGTTCGAAACGCGGGCAAGAAACTGCTGACGACCCAAGTGTCGTAGACTCCCCGATCGGCACGAAACGGCCGACCGCCTCCGCCGGAGCTGCTGCCATGTGGCCCCATCTGCGAGTGATACACATCATGATCGGGGATCTCGTCGCCATGCGAATCAATCGCCACGCTGCCGGCCCACCAATCGAAATCGAGCGATCGGCCAGTCTGTGCGTCATGGCAAGTCATCCACACCATCAGTTGATCCTGACCGCTCCCGCGCTGGATCGGCGTGCGGCCGCGATGCAAGTATTCCCAAAATCCTGACGACGGGCGTTCAAAATCCAACCGATGAGTTTTGCCCCAGGTCAGGCCTTCGATTCGCAGCACCTTGCCGTCGGGCATCAGGAATTCGTTGTCTCGCAGCGTCTGTTTGGGAGCCAACAGCGCCAGCAGCGGTAGTCCGATGATGACCAGTGTCAGGAACATGCCAATCGTGATGAAGACCAGCAGCCACGGATTGAGTGGCCGTTTCTCGCGAGGCGCGGGTGGTTGTTCGAGGACGGACGTCGCATCACTTTTCATTTGCAAAGCTCACCGGCCATACTGGAGCCAAGTTATCGGTGGTGCAGGCGAGCCGCCCGCACCACGGGCACCACAATAAACCGGTCCTTGTCGAGGAGCCACTACGGATGAACCTACGAACTTGGTACGCGCTGTCGGTTGTCTGGGGATTGTTCACGATGGTGTCGTCCGCCGAAAGCTGGTCGGCCGACTCTGTGAAGCTGACACGCAGCGGCGACACGGTCGGCGTCACGATCAACGGCGAGGAGTTCGCGACCTATCAATTCGCCAAGTCGCTGCCGAAGCCGTTCTTCTCGCCGGTGAAAGTGACCGGGACGCAAATCTCGCGGCCGATCGTTGGCGAGGACTACAAAGGGGACCACCCGCATCACAAAGGGATCTGGGTCTCGGTCGATGAAGTCAACGACATCAAGTTCTGGGCCGAGAAAGGCAAACTCGAAAACCGAGGCGTCGAACTGCTCGTCGCGGAAGGCAACCCGGCGAAGCTCAAGACCGAGACGCATTGGCTCGGCGATGACGGCAAACCGGTGCTGATCGAAACGACGACCATCGCGATCCATGCGAATCGGCTGCTGAACTACGACATCCGCTTCAAGATGGCCAGCGGCGATGTCCACTTCAAAGACACGAAAGAAGGACTGCTCGGCTTCCGCATCGCCGAGTCGATGCGTGAGGACAAAGGGAGCGGCATCATCACCAACGCCGACGGCAAGAACGGCTCGAAAGAGTGCTGGGGACAACGCTCCGCCTGGGTCGATTACGTCGGCCCCGTCGATGGCAAGACTTTCGGTGTGACGATCTTCGATCACCCGAAGAACTTCCGGCCGAGCCGCTATCACGTCCGCAACTACGGCCTGTTCTCGGTCAGCCCGTTCGGCGAAGCGGCCTACACGAACAACGCCGAAAAGCCAGTCGACGATGTTTTCCCGAAAGGTTCGGAGTTGCGGATGCGCTACGGCATCTTCTTCCACACCGGCGACGCTGCGTCGGCGAAGTTGGCCGACGTGAATGCTCAGTTTTTGAAAACGGCCGACGACACGAAGTAGTTCGGACGCCCACGTCCGAACGAGACCGGACGTAGGCGTCCGGTCTACGATTTTCCTCCGCCTCACAAAGATTTCTTGAAAGGACTTTCATGTTTTCTCGACGACAGTTTTGCGGTGCGGTCGCGACGACCGCGGTTCTTGGCTCGGTCATTCAACCAGCACAAGCCGACGACAAAGATCCCAAGACACCGAAACCGGACAGCGTCCCGGAAAAATTCGTGGTGAAGATCGAGACCTCGAGGGGGGACATCCTGATCGCGGTCAACCGCGCGTGGTCACCGAACGGAGCCGCTCGGTTTTACGACGCGGTCAAAGCAGGCTTCTACGAAGAGTGCCGCTTCTTCCGAGTCATCCCCGGTTTCATGGTGCAATGGGGCATCAACGGCGATCCCAAGGTGCAATCGAAGTGGCGCGAAGCGGAAATCAAAGACGACGTCGTTCCGGCCAAGGAGCGAGCCTCGAACACACGCGGCTTCATCACGTTCGCCAAGTCGGGCAGGCCGCACTCACGGACCACGCAACTCTTTATCAATTTTGGCGACAATGCTCGGCTGGATGCGGACGGCTTCACGCCGTTTGGACAGGTCATTGAAGGCATGGACGTGGTCGACAAGCTCAACGCCAAGTACGAAGGAGCCCCCAGCGATCAACAGCCTCGCATCCAGCGAGAAGGCAACGCCTTCCTCGACAAGGCTTATCCCGGACTGGACTTCATCAAGAAGGCCACAATCGTGGAAGCCAAGAAGTAACGCGCCAGTTCTGAAATTCCAAATCTCAAATTTCGTAACAGTTTAGCCGAATGAAGCAAACCACGGATTTCACGGAGAACACGGATATTTTGACGTGCGGTTGATCGTGGACCGATCCTCATTACATCCGTGAAATCTGTGACATCCGTGGTCTGTGACTTCAGACTGCCAAACTCTTACCAAATTTCAAATCTGCAAAACCAAAACGCAAACCAAAACGAGGTGCTCATGTTCGGTTTGACTCGACGTCAAGTTTTGGGATGGCTCGCCGCTAGCGCCTTGGCGGGTTGCACTCAGTCGCAACAGACCGACCCGCCGTTGCCGATGGGTGCCCCGCTGCCAAAGGTCGCCAACCAGGACGCTCCAGCGGCGGATGTCGGCGATGTCCCGGCCACGTTTCAGGTGAAGTTTGAAACGACGAAAGGGGAATTCGTCATCGAGGTCCATCGCGATTGGTCACCCCACGGAGCCGCGCGGTTTTATGAGCTTGTCAAAATCGGTTTCTACGACGACTGTCGTTTCTTCCGAGTCATGCCAGGGTTCATGGCGCAATGGGGCATCCACGGTGATCCCAAGGTCATGGAAAAATGGGGCGAAGCCAACATCCCGGACGACCGCCCCAGCGGAACCAATCGCCAATCCAACACGCGCGGCATGGTGACGTTCGCGAAATCGGGACAGCCGAATTCTCGCAGCACGCAAATCTTTGCCAGCTACGTCAACAACAGCCGACTCGATCCCGATGGATTCACCCCCTTCGGCCGAGTGCTCTCCGGCATGGAAGTGCTCGAAAGTCTGAACTCGAAATACGGCGAGGAAGCCAGCCACCAGCAGGGACGAATCCAAGAGCAAGGCAACGCCTACCTCGACAAAGCGTTTCCGGGACTCGACTCGATCAAGAAGGCGAGCTTCATCGGCCCAGAGTCCTCGCCGGCCGAAGGCGAGAAGCCGTAGCGACAGTTTCAAAACCCGATTGCGTCGTAGCCACGTTCCCCAGAACGTGGGTGTTTTTGCTGGTTTGCCCACGTTCTGGCGAACGTGGCTACGGTTTTGAAACCGCTTCTAGCGACAACGTGCCTGCGAAAATGACGAGCACGTTGAAAACGTGCTCCACGTCGCGAGTCAGCGTGCCAGCGTGCCAACAACAACGCCCCGGCGGGCCACGGTCGTTGACCATGCCCCGCCGGGGCGTCTGTATCTCCTGGTTGCGATCGGCGAACTACTTGGCGGCCGCCGCTTGTTTGTTCTGAGCTTTCGCCAATCGCGACTTCAAGCGCGAGGCTTTTTTCGGATGAATCAGCCGCTTGGCTCCGGCTTGATCCAATCGCTTGGAGACTTCGGCCAACGTCACGGCCGGCGCGGCACCTTCGGTGGCGGTGGCTTCCAAACTGGTCCTGAATTTCTTGACCAGCGTCCTCAGTGACGAATGCTGCGAGCGATTGAGCAGGCGGCGTTTTTGAGATTGGCGATCCGCCTTGGCGGCATTGGCATTGTTAGGCATGTCGAGCTTATGGGTTCGAGTTCAAACGGACAAAAATTTCACCGGCAATCGGGCCATCCGAGCCAGCGGAAGGGGCGGGATTCTAGGCAGCGACTTTCCCGATTGCCAGCGCATCGCCGCCACCCGGTTGCGAGGGGTGCCGCAAAAGTTCCTGGCAGGATCAATTTGGGCCTCTGGGTGGCACAGCTTGCTTCAAGCTGTGTGCGCAGCATCGGAAACAAGACGAAGACATCGAGCCTCAATTCACCGTTGAACTGGCCAACCAAGTCGACCGCAAGTTTCCGATGCCTTCGGCACCCAGCTTGAAGCAAGCTGGGCCACCCTGGCGTTCATCTCCGCCCGCCAAAAACATTTGCCGCCATCCGGTTCCGAGTGTGGTCGAAGAAATTGGCGAGCGGAGGATGTCAATCCTCCGAGAATTCTCGCCGGATGACTCGGGGGATTGACATCCCCCGCTCGCCAAATCGGACTGCCATCGTGGTGAGTCCATTCCAACGAGCAACTTTCCCGGCCAAGCGACAACCGTTACGTTGGCCGTTCGTCGAACCGCCGTCAGCCGGTTCGAACGCAGCCCGTTTCCTTCGGTCATTTCAGGCTCCTCCGATGCCCGATCCTTCCGACTCGCCGCCGTTTGAACCTGAAACACAGAAGCCCAGCCGTCTGCTGTGGTGGCTGCATCCCAAGGTCGCGTTGCCGCTGACGCTGCTCGGATTGTTGCTGGTTGCGCCGTTTTTGTACCGAGGCTACCGCATCTCTCGAATCCCGGACATCGGCGATCCGTTTGATGTCGAAGCCTTCGGCACGGTGGAGATCGCTCCGGCCGATAACGCGATGACGCAATACGCCTTGGCCGTGAAATCGCTTCGCAAGCCAACAGGGGTCGCTCCCGATGACTATGAAAAATCCGAACAAGGTTGGACGCAGACTTCCGAGCCGCTCCGAAAATGGCTGGATGACAACCAGGTGGCGTTGGCCGAATGGCGGAAAGGAACCGAGCGGTCGCAAGCCGTCGAGATTCCGCCGAAAGACTTCCGCTTCAGCACAATCATTGAAGTGACACAAGAGTCTCGCGAGCTGACCCGACTGGCCGTTTTGCAGGCCGAGCAATACGCCGACTACGGTGATCTCGAATCCGCCTGGGGCTGGTTGCTGGCCTCTGTCCGAGCCAGCCGACATGTGCAGCAGAATGGCGTGCTGATGCAGCGGCTGGTTGGCATGTCAATGTTTTTCAACTCAGCGGACGGCATCCAACGCTGGTCGGCGCATCCGGCCGTCACACCGGATCTGTTGCGACAGGCGCTCTCCGAATTTCGTGAAGCGGATCGGCTGACTCCGCCAAATTCCGCCGCGCTGAAGGCCGAGTACCTCGTCCTGGCAAACACGCTACGCGAAACCCCGCGACACGAATTGATGGACTATTGCTTCGGCGTCGATGGCCCGCCGGCGCTTCAATCCACGGTGTTGTACGTCATGGGCGATCCGGAACTCTCTTTGAAAGCCTTTCAACATGTCTTCGCCAACCTTCTGAGCGAGCTCGACAAGCCAATGCGGGACCGCGCCCCCTCGGTCGGTGGACGGTTCAACTTGTACGATCTGCCCCCCGGAGCGACTCATTGTTTGCCCGCTCACGAATTGGACAAAATCGTCTTCTCGGCCTACCTGGCTCGATCGACATTGCCGGCGTACCAGCAAGTCGGCGTCGCAATGGACCGCGAGGCCGCGCGGCGAGCGGCGGTGTCGCTGCTGCTGGCGTGTCAGCTTCATCACCGATTGCATGGCGATTGGCCGGCGAAGGTTGAAGACCTCGTGCCCAACATCCTAGACGAACCTCCGGCTGATCCGCTCGGTAAATCCGGCGAGCTGATGCGGCTGAAACGAGACGGCAATGACCTCGTGATCTACAGCGTCGGACTCAACGGCGTTGATGATGGCGGAAACATCGATGACTCCGTCGGACCCAACCCCAACGAAGCCCTCGATCAAGGCGCTCGCGCGAAGTGGCCCAAGAACTAACCCGAAGCGTCAGCGAGGGCGCACACTTCATCGATCTCCAATTCCAAGTTCCCCGGAGCGCTCGCCCTCGCTGACGCTTCGGGTTAGTTTTCGTTCCGGAGAAGAACTGATGCCGTTGTTTGGATCGCACTTGTCGATTGCGGGGGGCTACTACAAAGCGGTCGAGGCCGCTGCCGAGTTGGGCATGGAGGCCGTGCAGCTTTTCACGAAGAACAACAATCAGTGGGCAGCGAAGGAGTTGTCGGCCAACGATGTGCTCGCGTTTCGCGAGGCCATCGAGCGAACCGGGATTCAGCAGCCGGTGGCTCATGACAGCTATCTCATCAACCTCGCCAGTCCGAAGGATGAGCTGTGGAACAAATCGCAAGAGGCGTTCATCGTCGAACTGCAACGGGCTGAGGCGCTCGGCTTGATCGGCGTCGTGATGCACCCCGGCAGCTACGTCGAATCGGACGAGCAATCGGGACTGGAGCGAATCGTCAAAGCGTTGGATGCGGCGCATCGAGCGACTCCAAAGTTCAAGACGCTGACGCTGCTCGAAACGACCGCCGGGCAAGGGACGAACTTGGGGGCGAAATTCGAGCATCTCGCGTGGATCATCGAGCACGTCAAGCACCCGAACCGCGTGGCCGTGTGCGTCGATAGCTGCCACATCTTCGCCGCCGGATATCCACTCGCGACGCCCGCCGAGTACGCCGCGACGATGAGCGAGTTCGACCGAATCATCGGCCTCGATCGCATCCGCTGCTTTCATCTCAACGACAGCAAGAAACCGCTCGGCAGCCGAGTCGATCGGCACGAGCACATCGGCGAAGGCTGCCTCGGCCTGGAACCGTTCCGGCACATCGTCAACGATCCGCGCTTCGCCAAGTTGCCGATGTACCTCGAAACGGCGAAGGAACAACGTGACGGCCGCGAAATGGACGCGGTGAATTTGGAGACGCTGCGATCGCTGCTCAATCGTGGGGCAGGTTTTCAACCTGCCCGTCCTGAATCAACTGACCGGGCAGGTTGAAAACCTGCCCCACGAGAAAAACATGGACCTTCAACTGACGGGACAAACCGCCGTCGTCACGGGCGGCGCGAGCGGCATCGGGTTGGCGACGTGCCGAGCCTTCGCGGCCGAGAAGTGTCTCATCGCGATGTGGGACGTCGCCTCGAATGTCGACGAGGTCGCGAAGCAACTGGCTGAACAATTCGGAGTGTCGGCCATCGGTTGCCAACTCGATGTCACCGACTCGGATGCGGTCGGCCGCGCGGCACAGACAACGACTGAGGCATTCGGTTTGATCGACCATCTGGTTCACGGTGCGGCGATTGGTTCGGGGAAGTTCGGGTTTCCGTTCACAAACCTTTCGCCAAGCGATTGGCCGCGCGTGCTGGAGGTGAATGTGCTGGGAATGGTGAATGTTGCTCACGCGGTCGCGCCGGTGATGGTCTCGCAGCGGAGCGGGACGCTGGTGTTCGTCGCCTCGGTGGCGGGGCAGATCGGTTCGCAGTCCGATCCGCCGTACAGCGCGTCGAAGGCGGCGAACATCAATTTCGCGCAGTGTCTCGCCAAGGATTTGGCTCCGCACGGCATCCGCGTGAACACGGTCTGTCCTGGCATGGTGCAGACGCCGCTCAACGAAGCGGTCTGGCGAGCTTGGCACGATCAGCAGCCAGAAGACCAGCGGCTGAGTTACCTCGATTGGGCCGCGGCGAAGATTCGCACGCTCGTTCCGCTGGGAAAGTGGCAGCGGCCGGAAGACATCGCCGACATGATCGTGTTTCTGTCGTCGACGCGAGCGGCGCATGTGACCGGCCAGACGATCAACGTCGATGGCGGATTTGTGATGCACTGGTGAATTCGTAGGTTGGGACTCCGTCCCGACCGGGCTTGGTAGGTCGGGACGGAGTCCCAACCTACGTCAGCGCCACGGGAATGTTTCGGCGGTGAGGCGCTCGAAGGCTTCGATGTACTTCGCTCGCGTGCGGTCGATGACGTCTTGCGGCAATTCGGGAGGCGGGCTGTTCTTGTCCCAACCGCTGGTTTCCAGCCAGTCGCGGACGAATTGTTTGTCGAACGACGGCTGGCCTTGGCCGGGCGAGTATTGATCGGCCGGCCAGAAGCGTGAGCTGTCCGGCGTCATGACTTCATCGATCAGCCACAGTTCGCCGTTGAGCCGTCCGAACTCGAATTTCGTGTCGGCAATCAAAATGCCTTTCGTTCGGGCGATCTCGGAGCCGCGTTGATAGACGTCGAGACTCAGGTCGCGCAGTTGGCGAGAGGTCGGCTCACCGATCAGCCGGCACATTTCGTCGAACGAGATGTTGATGTCGTGGCCGGACTCGGCTTTCGTGGCGGGCGTGAAGATCGGTTCGGGGAGCTTGTCACTTTCTCGCATTCCGGCCGGCAAGGCGATTCCGCAGACCGAGCCGCTTTGCCGGTATTCCTTCCAGCCGGAACCGGAGAGATACCCGCGCACGACGCACTCGATGGGGACAACTTCCGTTTTGCGGACGACCAAGCTGCGACCGGTCAGCGAGTCGAGGTCGGTGTCGGCGGGCAGCGGGACGTCGCCGAGGTTCTGGCTGAGCAAGTGATGCCGAACCGGCAGGTGCTCGAACCAAAAGCGGCTGAGCTGCGTGAGAACTCGGCCTTTGTCGGGGATGCCGCTGGGCAAGACCCAATCGAACGCACTAATGCGGTCCGAGGCGACCATCAGCATTCGGTTGCCGAAATCGTACATGTCCCGCACCTTGCCCCGCTTCGGGGTGTGTCCGGGGATCACGCTGCTCAGAAAAGCGGACATGGAGTGAATGCTCGAAACTCGAAATCCGAAACTCGAAATCCGAACAGACCTCCTGACCGCTTCGGGTTTCGGATTTCAAGTTTCGGATTTCTGAGAAAGCGGCCGAGTCTAGCCGTGCGCGAACTGCTTGAACAACCACTTCGGCACCAATAGACTCCGACCCCTTCGCCGGCTCGAAAGCCGGGAAAAAGGCTCGCGCCGCGTCCTCCTGTTCAGACGATTGCGTGGGCTAGGTTTCTTGTGGACGCCGTTCTTGGTGCGAGGACTCGCGTGGGTGTCATGAAGTTCCAGGTCTATCCCGAAAGCCTGATGGCGGATTGGCCCGAAGCCCAGAACGCGTACATCACCGGCTTCGACGGCCGCGTGTTTCCTTCGCGTGTTGAGATCGAAGGCAACACGATCTCTTGCCGCCGTTCCGCGTCCGACAGCGGGAAGTTCAACGTCGCTTGGCCCGTACCTGGGTTTGGCCGCCCGGTCATCACCACCTCGAGCCTCCGAGAACAAGAGACCGCCTACGTGTTGGCCATCGAGTTGGCTCGTGGAAAGATTTGTCAGGTCCGCAATCAGGCCGCGACGTGGGATCAGTTGGGGATGCAGATTCCCGAAACATTCCATCCCGCCCACAAGGCAGCGCACCTGTTGTTCGCGAAATCGGTCGCATTGAAAAATGATCTCGTCGCTGCCAGTGCTCTCGCGACGCAAGCGATCGCGAAGTCTTGCGAGGCGGCCGAGCTGCTGACCAAGTCGTACACCGATCAGCGGCTGGCGATTCGCGTGCGGCGATCATCGCAGTTGCCGATTTCGTTGGGCTGCAACTTGGCCCACGCTCAGCCCGATCCGAGTTGGGAGGCGTTGATCCCCGGCACGTTCAACGCCGCTGCCATCCCGATTGAGTGGCGGTTCATCGAACGAGAAGAGGGCAACTACGACTGGAGTTGGCTCGACGCCCAGGTGGAATGGTGCCAGCAGCACAAGCTGGTGATGCGCGGCGGACCTTTGCTCGACCTTTCACCGCACGGTCTGCCCAAATGGTTGGAGCAGTGGGGCCACGACTTTTTCAACCTGCAGAGCTTTCTGTGCGACTTCGTCGAGACCGCTGTCTCGCGATATCACGGAAAGATTCGAATGTGGGAAGTCTCTTCGCGAGTCAACACCGGCGGCGCTCTGAATCTGACGGAAGAAAACTGCTTGACGCTGGTCGCTCGCACGCTGGAGGTCGCTCGCCGTGTGGACGCAGAATCCCAGTTCCTGATCCGCATCGAGCAGCCGTGGGGGACGTATCAGACTCGCGGCCAACATCGACTCGCCCCCGTGCAATTCGTCGACGCACTGCTCCGTTGCGGAGTCGGCTTGGCGGGAGTGAACTTGGAAATCGCCGTCGGCTACACCGATCGTGGTTCCGCCTCGCGCGATTCGCTCGACGTTAGCCGGATGCTGGATGTTTGGAGCAGCCTAGAAATTCCGTTGCACATCACGCTGGCGTTTCCCTCATCAAGCAATCCAGACCCGCAAGCCAACAGCGACATCGGCATCGAGGCCACCGGCTGGAAGTGCCCTTGGAGCGAAGAGGCACAAGCCGAGTGGATCGACATGTACCTCCCCCTGCTGATCGCCAAACAGTCCGTGAATGGGATTTATTGGACTCACCTGACCGACGCCGCACCGCATGATTTTCCCAACGCCGGACTGATCGACGCCGCAGGTCGCCCCAAGAAGGCTCTGCAAACGCTGGCCGAGCACAGCAAAAGCCACTGGCAGGCGTGAGCCACCTGCACTTGCGCGGTCGCCTTGCGGTGGCTGGGCGAGCCGATCAAGATCCCGCGCGATTCACTCACGCGGAGATTCGCACATGGCCACGGATGACGCTTCCACGCTGCCGACGGAAAATGCTCCCTCACGCCGTATTCGCTGGTGGCCAACCATCGCCGCGCTCGGAGTTGGAATTGCTTTGCAAACGGCAGCCACGATCTTCTTCGGAGAAAACCAGCCCTACCTGGATTGGGCCTGCGTGTTTGTGATCTGGCCGCTCACCGTGTTTCTGTTGCTGCTCTGGTGGACGTTTTGGTCGCGGCTTTCCTGGCGGACTCGCGGACTGGGCTTGCTGGTGTTCGCCGTCATCGGCGGGTCGAGTCTCGCGGCGTTTCGCTTCGACGAATTTGACGGTGCGATGATCCCACGTTTCTCGCCGCGCTGGTTGCCGTCTAAGAAAGATCGCGCCGCCGAGTTTTTCAAAAACACTTCTGCTACCAACGTTGCTGTGCGGAAGAATGACCTCACCAACGAGAGCTTGGTGCCGGCCGACGGCGACTGGCCGGCGTTTCGTGGCCCGAATCGCGACGACATTGTCGTTGGCGAATCACTGCGAAACGATTGGAGCGAGAGACCTCCGAAGCAACTCTGGAAGCACCCGATCGGTTCCGGCTGGGGCGCGTTCGCTGTGATTGGTCGGCGAGCTTGGACGTTGGAGCAACGCGGCGAGAACGAGTTGTGCGTCTGCTACGACCTGGAGACCGGCCGCGAATTGTGGACGCACGCCGATGCCGTGCGATTCAGCAGCCCGCAAGGCGGCGTCGGTCCGTGTTCGACACCGACGGTCCATGACGGCAAAGTCTTCACGCAGGGAGCGACCGGAATCCTGAATTGCCTTGACGCAACGACCGGCAAGCGCGCGTGGACTCGTAACACGCTCGAAGACGCCGGCTCGCCGAACTTATCCTGGGGGCAATGCGGATCACCACTGATTGTGGATGATCTGATCATCGTCAGTCCCGGTAGTAATGACCTGGCAAGCCAAGCCAACAGGTCCGCAGTCATCGCCTACCACCGAGGCGGCGGCGAAAAGGTCTGGGCCACGGAAAGCCGAGTCGGAAGTTATGCGTCTCCGCATTTCGCGACGCTGAACGGCGTGCGACAAGTGCTGATCTACGATGGCCTGGGATTGATGGCTCTGTCGCCCGAAAATGGACATGAGCTTTGGAAGTTTGACTGGATGAACAACCCCCAGGTCAACGCGGCTCAACCCATCTTGGTGGATGAACAGCGAGTGCTGATTGGCTCAGGTTACGGACAAGGCAGCGTTCTGATCGGCTTCCATCGGAATGACAAGACCGGATTGGACGAAGCCAGCGCACGCTGGCAGTCCAAGCAACTCAAACTGAAATTCAACAGCGGAATGCGTCGCGGCGATTACCTCTACGGACTGGATGAAGGCATGTTGAGCTGCCTGAGCCTGCTCGACGGGAAGCGGCGTTGGAAGCAGGGCCGATATGGCTACGGCCAGATGCTGCTGGTCGAGGACAAACTCTTGATCCTGACCGAAGAAGGAGACGTCGTGCTCGTCACTGCAACGCCGGAGCCGCTGCGCGAGCTGGCTCGCTTTCATGCGATCGACGGCAAGACTTGGAATCATCCCGTGCTCTCGCGCGGCCGGTTGCTCGTCCGCAACAGTGAAGAGGCGGCGTGCTTCGATCTGCGATGACAACCCGGGGCGAGACTATTGCGCCAGGAGTTGATCCGGGCCGACCATGCCGACTTCGAAGGCGTAGCGGAATAACTCGGCTCGGCTTTTGACGCCTAGCTTGCGAGTCAGTCGCACGCGGTAGGTTTCGGCCGTCTTGACACTCAGAGTCAGCGCGTCGGCAACCTGTTGGTTGGTGAATCCCTGAGCCAGCATCCGCAACACCTCCGTCTCACGCTTGCTGAGGAACGCGGAAGGTTTTTGACGACCCTCCAGGCTCTTCATCTTGCCAAGCGTTGTCGGGTCGACACGATCGGAAATCGACGAGTCGATAAATGTGTGGCCATTAGCGACCTCGCGCAGGGCGTTCCGCAACTCCGCCGCCGGAGAGCGTTCGCAGACATATCCCGCCGCTCCCGCCGCCATCAGCAGACGAGCGAACGACACCTCGTCATGCGGCGAGATGGCGATGATTTTCGTCTGGGGATTCTGCCGTTGCAGTGATTCGATCAACGAACTTCCGAAACCCGCACGCTGTGACAGCGTCATCAGGATCAGATCGGGGCGATGAGCACGCAGTTGCTCGTGAAGGCGATCCGCCGTGTCCGCCTCAGCAACCACCGTGACCCCGACTTCGCTCTCCAGCAACAAACGGAGCGCGGCTCGTGACAGAGTCAGCTCATGGGCCAGCAGCAAACGAAGGGAGTTCATGTGGCGATCACTCGAACAAACAGAATCAAATCCAACTCTTCGCAGAGAGACGAGAGCGACAATGTAATGTCTCTGCTGCGCAAAGCGTCAAGAAAAATCTGACACCAGTGCGGGGGGACCAGTACAAGAATCTCCGGAAAGTTCGCTGGAGATCCTCGGCAAGTCGGTGAAATCCTGCAATTGTCCGACTGATGAGCAACCGACGCCAATTACGCATCTGTAGGTAATCGCACTACAGTGAACAGGATACGAGACTGACCCGAAATCCGCTTCTCACGTATCCTGCCTCTCGGAGATTTTTCAGAAATCCAAGCCGAGAATGTGGCGTAAATCCAAGGAACCCCGGCAAGCGTACTCCTTGAACACGCTGGCTACTTTGCGGCCGCTGCTGCTGGCGGTGCATATCCGGGAGCGGCAACGATCAACTTCACTTCCTTGCCGTCGTCGGTATTCCAGAGTCGGACTTCGCCGGTGTAGCTGCCGGCGGCGACTCGCTTGCTCGCGGCATTGAACGCGACGGAATAGACCCAATCGGTGTGGCCGCCCAACGAGAAAACTTGTCCGCCATCCGCGAACTTGTGGATGCGAGCCGTCTTGTCCGCACTGCTCGAGTAGATCATGCCTTCCTTCGTCGTCGCAATGCGGAAGACATCGCCACCGAAGCCGCCAATCGCACGTACGGCAGCCGCGTCGCTGACGTTCCAAATGCGAATCTGTTTGTCCGCTCCGCTGCTGATGACTTGAGCTCCGTCCGGTGAGAAGCCGACGCCAAACACCGGCTGAGCATGCGCGTTGAACGTGACCAGCGAATCTCCCGTCTTCAGATCGAAGACCTTCGCCGTTTTGTCGCGACTGGCCGAAGCGAGCTTCGTCCCATCCGGGGACCACGCGATGTCCATGACCCAGTCGGCGTGATCTTCGATCGCCAGCAACTCCTTGCCCGACGGAACCTCGAACACACGAATCGCACGATCTGCACCGGCACTGGCCAGTTTTGTGCCATCGGGGCTGAGCGCGATGGCGAACACCGCGTCATCAGTGCTCACCCAATCGCCGAGCAACTGACCGTTCTCGACGTTGAAGACTTTCACTTCACCGAGCTGAGCCGGAGTGCCCGCCGCGACGAACAGAGTCTTGCCGTCGGCACTGAATTCGAGGTCATAAACTCGTTCGGAAACGTTTCCGATGCGGCGCACGACAGCACCATCGGCCGGATTCCACAGCACGACTTCGTGATAGCCCGATGTCGCCAACAGCGATCCATCCGTGTTGAACGCGACCGCCGTGACCGGCACCGGCACAGGATATTTCTCCGGAGCGGGCGGCTGCACTTCTTTCGGAATGATGCGAATCAGCGGCGAGTTCGGTTCAAAGCCAGCGTTCAAGTTCGCCCCGGTCGCGATCCACTTCTCGATGAGTGCGATCTGCTCCGGCTTGAGCGGATCGGCGTCCTTGGGCATCGAACCATCTTTGAGCAGCGCGAGCAGATTCGATTTTGCATCCCCCGCCTTGACCGCTTCGCCGCTCTCGCCCCCTTTAAGGACAGCGGCGAAAGTTTCCATGTTGTACCGCCCCTTCGCCGTGCGAGCGTTGTGACACGCGAGACATCGCTTCGCGAAGATCGGCGCAACTGAGTGCGAGAACGACACCATCCGATTCAGCGAAATCAGACCGCCCTCGACCGCACGTTGCTTCGTCACCCATTCGGTGTTGACCATCGCGAGCGCGTCTGTGGTCTTCTGAACTTCCGGCTGAAACGCTTTCACGTCGGCGTCGAGCTTCGTCAGCCCCGCCGTCGCATCGGTAATCGTTTTCTTGGAGACTTCGATGGTCTGAGTCGTCGTCGTGACCAGCGCAACCGCATCCGCCGCCGCCTTCAGAGCCACCGCGGCTTTCGCCTCTTCGTCCTTTGACTTCTTGAGAGCCTCCTCCGCCGCTTTGGCCGCCACGTCGGACGCCGTCTTCGCGGCTGCGAAGACTTTCGCGGCTTCGACCTTGGCCACTTCCGCCTTGGTCGCCGCTTCCTGAGCTGGCTTCAGTTTCTCTTCGCTGGACTTCAGCGCCGTCATAGCCATCGTCAGCGAGGTCTTTAGCTTGGCGACCTCGTCGGACAGCGACTTGGCTTTGTCCTGCACTCCCTTGAGCTGCGTCGCCGCCGCGTCCTTGCGTCCCTTAGCCTCGTCCGCCTGCGCCTTGAGCTGATTGAGTTGCTCCTCGGTCGGCGGATCAAACGCCGACGCTCGCAACGCCACCAGATTCGCTAACGACACGGCCACGAGACAGGCCAACAACGAACGCACAGCAAAGCGAGTCATGAGCATTCCTTTCCGGGAAAGTGTCCGCCGCACAAAGCGGCTGAAACCGGAGGTTCTCCAGGCGGGATAGTTTTCAGGCGGGAAATTTTCGTTCTGGCAGGATCGGAACAGCATCCTCGGATGCGTATGGGGTGTCAAGCAGCCGCTCGATCAAGGACATCTTGAAGGTGGAACTTTTCCCGAACAATCGGAACGACCGGGATCGTGAAACTTAATCCACAAACAAGAACTCGTTGCTGTTGAGCAGCACTCGGCAAGCGTTCGGCAAGCCGTATTTGCGAGCGTAGTCGCTCAGTGCAGCTCGCTCGCGGTCGGTGCAATCGCGTTGCCAGACGAGACGGACGGCGGCGGCGACTTGGCGTTCCAGATCGCCGCTGGTCGGAGCGGCTCGCGCGGCGAGGTGTTCGCTCTGGCGGACCACGAACGGGTTGTTGAGCATCGACAGCGCCTGCAATGCCGTGACCGACGAATTCCGCACCGCCGTGAGCTGCGACGAATCGGCGAAGTCGAGCGTCTCCATCAACGGATCGGGGAGCGTACGGAAGATGAAGCGATACACGCTGCGCCGTCCGTTCTCCAGACTGTCGGGATCGAAGTTGGCGTAATCGACGTTCGGAGTCACATGGATGCCGGGCGTCTGAATGAACTGCTTGACCGATTCGCCCCCCATGCGCCGATCCAGCTTGCCCGTCGTCGCGATCAACGCATCGCGCACCGATTCGGCATCTAACCGCGTGCGATTCATCCGCCACAAGAACCGATTGTCCCCGTCGATCGCCGCGTTGCGTTCGTTCGCCTGCGATGACTGCCGGTACGTCGCGCTGGTGACGATCAGACGGTGCAGGTGTTTCAAGGTTGAGAGTTGAGGGTTGAGGGTTGAGGGCCGGACAGAATGCGGTTGACCCTCAACCCTCAACCCTGAACCTTCGACCAATTCCGCCGCCAGCCAATCGAGCAACTCTGGATGCGTCGGCTTCGAGCCCATTTGACCGAGATCGTTGGGCGTGTCGCACAGGCCGCGGCCGAAGTGGTGGTGCCAGATTCGATTGGCGATGCTGCGCCACGTCAGGACGTTCCGGCGGTCAGTCAGCCAGTCCGCGAGCGCCGCTCGACGAGTGGCTTCATCCGCAGCGTTCGCCAATTCAAACCGCGCGGTGAGTCCCTCGACACAAGCGAGCGATCCGGCTTGAGCGACCTCTTTCGCCTGTTTGATGTCACCGCGAGTCAGCAGATGCACCATCCGCACCGGCCGCTTGCCCGGCGAAGTGAGTGCGTCCGATTTTATTTCGCCCGACGCCGCGAAGATCATCTGCGGAGCGGGCATCGCGACCAAGTCTCGCTCGACTTGCGACTGCCGAACGTACCGAGCCAGTTCCGCTCGTTCGAGGTCACTCCGCTCCGCCGCCGGCTTTTTCAGAATCGCATTGATCTCCGCCGGCACCAAATCGCCGTCGAGCGCCAACGATTCGGTCGCGGTCGTCACGGAGATTCTCGGCCGTCCGACCAAGTGCCCGCCGCCGTGAAGTTGTTCCAACACGACCGTCAGCACGGTCCCGCCGTCAAAGGCCACCGGCTGAGCGAATTCAAAGACCGCTCGATGATCCTCGCCGACGCGCGGATGGATACCCCACGCCGTCCCCGGATTGCCGTCAATCGTGTGCGCGATCGTCCAACCGTCCTGATTGAAATCCGCTCGCGGATTCTTCAGCGCGAGCGGCTTGGCATCGACTGCGAGTGTTTGCCCGTCGGACGTGGCGAACACTTTGAGCTCGCTAAGGTGCAAGTTGCCGTTGTCCTGCCGGCCGGGGCCGCGTTTCGACAGCGAGTCATCCGCCAGCACTTCGAGCCGCAGCGCGGTGATGCCGCGCAGCGGCGTGTGATAGGTCAACGTGTAGGTGTCTTTCTCCGGCCGCTTCTCACTGGCGAGGACTGAGCCGTCCGGCTGTTTTGTGAGCGTCGAACCTTCCGCCGATTTGAATTCAACCGGTTCGAGCGTTTGCCCCACCGACGGTGCCGCGACTTGTTTCGCTTCCCAAACGGCGGCGAGTTCCTGCGCGGCGGACGACAGCAACGACGGATCGGCCTGCCCTTTGAATCCGCGAAGACGCACCAACTCTTCTCGCAACGAATGCCGGTGGCGACCGACTTCCGGATCGACGTCGTACGTTCGCTCGCCCTTGTCAACGCCGGCAAAGACCGCTTGCAGAGCGTAGTAGTCCGACTGTTTGATCGGGTCGAAAAAGTGATCGTGACAGCGAGCACAATGCACGGTCGTGCTGACGAAGGTGCTCATCACGGTCGTGACCATGTCGTCGCGGTCGAGGTACTGCGCGATGCGGCGGTCATCGGTGTCGTCTTGAATGCTTTGCAGGGAACTTTCGTCGAACGGCCCGGTCGCAAGGAATCCGGTCGCAACCACCGCTTGCAGGTCATCCGGGAAGAGAGCATCTCCCGCGACTTGCTCCGCGACGAATTGCGAGTACGGCTTGTCGTCGTTGAACGAGCGGATCAAATAATCGCGATACGGCCACGCGGTCGGCCGCGGGCGGTCTTGATCGTGCCCGTGAGACTCGGCGTAGTGGACCACGTCCATCCAATGCCGCGCCCAACGCTCACCGAAATGAGGACTCGCCAGTAACCGATCCACCAGCCGCTCGTAGGCGTCCTCACGCGGATCGGCAACGAACTCGTCCACCTCCTCCGGCGAAGGTGGCAGGCCGAGCAGATCGAAGGAGACTCGCCGAATCAGCGTCCGACGATCCGCCAAAGGCATGGGATTGAGCTGCTGTTCGGCGAGCTTCTGGCCAACGAAGTCATCAATCGGATTGAGAGCACGCGAAGGAGAACTTCCCGGAGAGCGGCTCTGCACGCGCGGTTGTCGCAACGGGCGCAAGGACCACCAACGCCCTTCGCCGGACGGCTCGGCGGTATCGTTCCGATCCGAATCCGCCGCCACAAGCGCCATCTTCGTTGGTTCGGTGCCTGTCCACAGGTCGAAGAAGAGAACCAGTCCGATCAAGACCATCCACGGCCAATGTCGCAGAAGTGACATCCCCAGTTTCCTCACCAGTGGCACTCATGAGAGTTTGTGTGAGGATTATGGGCAGATACGGGCACAGTCGCCAGAGTGTTGTCGGTTAGAGCTTATCAGCCATCTTCTTGGCCTGCGCTTTGAGGGCGGCGGGTGCCGCTGACTTCAGCAGCGTTTGATAGTCGGCCGTCATTTCTTTCGACTTCGCGGCATCCATTGCTTCCAAGTCTTCAATTTTTGTGGAGATCACTTCCTTGAGCGACTCGAAGTCGCCTGATTCGGAAAGCTGCTGTAGCACTTCTTTCAGACCCTGGTTCTTGTCCGGCTTGACGGATTGTCGGGACGATCCGCCACAACCGCAGCACAGACAAACAATGAGGACTCCCGCCAATAACGAAGTCAGCCGCATGGTTTTTTGTTCCCAAGAATGCGTGCGAAAACCCACACAAGAAATCACGTCCCGCCGCCACTTCCAAGCGCCTAGTTGGCAAGCGATGCGGGCTCCTTTCCGGCTCTGGTTCCCAGATTCTGATACAACGGCAAGTCCACCGAATTGTTGACGAAGTTCACCTTGCCGTCCGCAAACAAATGGTGAGACCCGCCAGTATGTTGGCTTCGCGACGGGTAGACTCCGGTCGCGCCCCCCAACGAACAGCCGTTACAAGTGTGGCATGTGGGGAATCTCCAGTTCGGCGGGGCGACTGTATTGAAGATCGTGATACTACCGCCGGAACGGACCCACTCTCGACCAGAGGTGCTGTGGTGGGACGCGATGCCACCGAGGCACTGATTGCCATAGGCGATCAATTGAGCCGCCGTCGGCTTGACGGTCGGCCAGCCGGCAGGAAACGCCTGAAGTTGCACGATGTCACCCGGTTGATAGAGCGCATCGTTGTTGTCACCGATCACGTTCTCGGCAGCGGCAATCGTGTTGGACGTGCCGTCTTTGATGTCATTCAGCCCGGTGGAAAAGCGAATGTGAAACGCCCCCACATTCGATGCGGCGCTATTCACCCAGGCCGTATTCGGACCGGTACTGACGGGATAGCTACAGTTGCCCTTGTTCGCGGTCGGGAATGGCGAGTCGGATGGACAAAAATAGGTCGCGATCGGTGTCCGAGTCACAACGCGATTGGTGGGTGAGCCAAAAACATTGTCGTTGTAGAGTTGCGAGTAGTGGAATCTCGTGTAAAGCGGCTTCTGCTCGATAAACGGCAACAGGAAATAATGCACCGAGAAACCATCGCTGTCGTAAGAATTGGTGAGCGAAAACAGAGGCGCGTTGTAGTTCATCGCTGGGCCAGGAAACTGCTTGTGGTTGTCGTGATAGTTATGCAGCGCGAGGCCCATCTGCTTGAGATTGTTCCGGCACTGAGACCGCCGAGCCGCCTCACGGGCTGCCTGCACAGCCGGCAACAGCAGCGCGATCAAAATGGCGATGATGGCGATCACCACGAGCAACTCGATCAGCGTGAACCCGCGACGCAAAGAATTCGTCCGCGACATGGCACTCTCCTCAAGCATGAAGAACGATTGAGCCAAATTGCACGCTCCAAGAACGGAGCACGGCCGAGAACCGGCCACAGAGACGCGACGAATTTATCCATCACTGATTAAGACGGAAAGCCGCCGATCAGTTCTTCCAGGCGGAGTCACCAAACCTGAAGTCAACCTGAAGACCACGTCTTGGAGTGTGGTTCAAGAACAGACGAGCACCGATCAGGCGCAGGCGGCCCGCCGCCGAGCGTTATCCGTCACGGGAACTGGAACGGCTTTTGGCCTTTGTTCTCCGCATAGTTTTTCGACGAGATGATCGCCACTTTCTTGGATTCGTCGATGATCAAGACCATCGGATTGAGTGGACGGTCCTTGCTCGACGATTTGACCATCGCCTCAATCGCCGCCAAGCCGGGGACTTTGCCAAGTTTCAGAGTCTGCTTCATCACCTGCGTGTAGCCACCGTCCTTCAGACCATCACCGTCCAGAGTGATCGTCACCTTGCACTCGTCGGCAATTTCCTTCAATGCCTCTTGGAGCGGAGTGTTCGTGAACTCAGCCTCGACGATCAGTTGTTTGAGGCGGTCGAGCACAAGTTCGGGCAATTTCGTGCCGGACTCTTTCGGGCCTGTGGCTTTGCTCGCGGCCTTGTTGAAGTCCGTGCGTGTCGATTCGTCCCAGGTCAGAAGCGTTCCGATGGCAAGGTTCGGAGCACCCCGCTCCGGCAGCGCGGTCGCCAATGAGACGAAGCGATCACCGTTCGAGGCGTGCGTCGCCAAGGCGTAAGCCTTCGTCATCGCCGGGAAACGGCCAATGATCTGGCGTGGGCCGAGCATCTTCGGGTCCATGTAGTCGTGGATGGTGTCGGCCAATTCGCGAGGCAACTTGTCGAGCCGTTTCTTCAACTCGGTCTGAGCGGCCGTTTTCGCGAGGGACGATTTGTTGCGAGCCAGAATCTCGGAATGAAATCTGTCGCCGACGTGCAGACTGACAGCGACGGTCTCGAATTGCTTCGGGTCAAAGAAGTCAACCACGCGATCGGCGATGCGCCGAAACTCGTCCGCGAAAATGAACTGCGCGTGTGCTCCCAGCGTGGTCGGGTCGAACACCAGCACGACATGTCGCAGGCGGTCAGTTTTTCGCAGCAGCGCTTCCAGGCCAGGAGCCTGAGCATTCGGACGATTGACAGCCTCGGCCATCTCGTTCTGTCTCAGTCGTGGGCAGAATGCGAACGTCCGCAGGTCTTTGATGACGTACGCATGCGTCTCATTTTCATAAACCGGATAATCGCTGGCGTCGGTGTCTTTGAGTTCGGCCTTCATCTCGCGGAAGGATTTGATGAGTTCCGTCTTCTGCGCAGGCTCCTTGAGCCGCACGACCCCGCACACTTGAATCCCTTCGCCGACGACACCGGGGATCAGTCCGAATGTCAGCTCTTCAATCAGAGACGGATCGTGATTGCACCGTTCTTTGATCTGCTTGCCGAGCCATTCTCCCAGTGGACCCCAGCAGAATCGAAACTCCTCGCGCTTCGTTCCTTTCTCCCAAAGATCGCTCGGACGCACATGCACGATCGCCGTCACACCGTAAGGCATGAGCATCATGTCGAGCGGCGTTCCTTTCGTCGGACTGATGGGCAGCGGCGATTCCCACGGCAGCGACTCACTAACTTCGTCTCCGGTCCCCTCTGGATTCTGAGCGACCGCTTTGCTCTTCGACTTTCCGTTCGCCCCGGATCGACCGCCCAGTGCGAACACCACGATTCCGCCAACGACCAACACTCCGATCGCAATCATCGCCACCAACTGCGATTGCTTCGCTTGCCGAGACTTCTTCGACTTGGATTTCGTCTTCGACTTCAGCAGCGAGTTGGCCGACAACATCTCGACCTCAGACGGCAAGGCGCTGGGGGCCGACTCCGGTTCTTGAAAACCCCCGAACGGATTGTCGCTCGCGGCCGGCGCGAACGGCGCGGGGATGGCCGGAACAAACGGTGGCGGGACGGGCACATGTTGCGGAGGAGCCATCATCGGTGGCGGCGCATATTGCGGAGCACCATAAGGCATCGGCGCATAACCCGGAGGCATCTGATACGGGTACGGCATTCCGGGCTGCGGCGGATACGGCATCTGCGGATAACCCGGCGGCACGCCCCACTGCTGCGGAGCCATCGGCATCTGCGGTGGCACGGGGTACGGATAACCCGGCGGCATCATCTGCGGCGGCGGCATCATCTGAGGGATCTGAGGTGGTGCCGCCGCCTCGGCGGCCGGTTGAGCATCCGCCACCCATCGCGCGCCGGTCCCGGCCTGTGGATTTCCAACGCTCGGCTCCGCAATCTCCATCTGAACTTCGTCGCTTCCCGTACGACGTTGTTCGATCTGTTCCAACTCGTCGTACAACTCGCTGACGTCGAGCGGATCATCGTCGAACTCCTCCGTTCGCGAGTCCATCTCCTGCGCCGTCGGCTCCGTCAACACGAACGCATGCCGGCACTTGGGACACTTCCCCTTCCTGCCGAGCAAACTGCGATCGGGCAGCTTCAGTGACTTGCCGCACTTCGGACAAGAAATTTGCAAACCAGCCATGCTTCTCAACCTTTCGACAATTCGGCATGCACTCGTTCGAGCAACTTCTTCGTCGCCCGAATGCCTTCGGGTTCGCTGAGCTTCCCGCCCTCGTACTCGATGCCCACGTAGCTGTGGTATCCGGCCGCAAGCACGATCTTCATCATCTTCACATAGTCGGTCTGAGTTTCATCGCCGGCCTCGTTGAAGTCGTGCGACTTCGCGCTGACCGCCTTTGCGAACGGCATCAACTCGGTCACACCTTTGTAGCGGTCGTACATTTCGTCCTTGCTGACTCGGAAGTTGCCGAAGTCCGGCAGCGTACCACAGCGTTTGTGATCGACCTTCTTCATGACTTTCGCCAGCCACTCGCCGTTCGACGATAGGCCGCCGTGATTCTCGACGATGACGCTAATGTCGTGCTTGGCACCGAACTCGGTCAGCTTCCGCAAGCCGTCCGCCGCGCGATCGACTTGCTCGTCGTAACTGCCGCCGCTTTGCGCGTTGACTCGGATCGAATGACAGCCGAGAAACTTCGCCGCCTCGACCCACTTGAAATGATTCTCGACCGCCGTCTGCCGCTTCTTCTCATCTGCGTCGCCCAGCGCTCCCTCGCCGTCGCACATGATGAGCAGCATTTTCACTCCCTCACCGTCCGCACGCTTCTTGAGTTCCGTGAGGTACTCGCTGTTCTTCGCCTTGTCCTTGAAGAACTGGTTGACGAACTCGATGGCATTAATCCCATAGTCGTGCTTCGCCGTCTTTGCGAAGTCGAGATTGTCGAGCTTCCCGCCATTGATCGTCCGATGCAGCGACCATTCGGCCAGTGAGATTTCAAACAACGGCTTCTTGTCGTCAGCTTTCACCAACGGTCCAACAAACTGAGCAGCCGCCAGCGCGGCAGTGGCTTTTAAGAAATCGCGGCGGCGAATCGAAGGCAACATTTCGAATCCTTTTTCAGCAGAGACTGGTCAATCAGACTGGCCGCCAGTGTCCGTTGACCATTTCCGAATTGCAAAGGCAGCCTGTTGGGAAGTTGCGGTTCGCGGGATGATCCCACCAAAATCCTGATTCACGGTGGGGACATTCCGGCCCTGTCGATTCCTTCGTCACCCCATCACAATCACGCATTTGACCGAGTTGACATGACTCAAGAACTTCCCAAGAACCCACTGCATGGCATCACGCTCGCGATGATCCTTGAGCAACTCGTCGCGCACGTGGGCTGGGAGGAGATGGGAAGAGTCATTCCGGTGCGGTGCTTCACTCACGATCCGAGCATCAAGTCAAGCCTCACGTTTCTTCGGAAAACCCCGTGGGCTCGGGCGAAGGTTGAGGCATTCTATCTCGACTTACGGGACGAGATCGGGGCATCCACGGATAAGTCGGACGACGGTCGTTCGAGGGACTTTTGAGCGGACGGGCAAGCCTTCAAATGATCTCAAGGATTGACGGAAACAAAAAACGCCAAGGCCGGCGATCCCGACCTTGGCGGATAGTGTTGATGCCGCGAGACGACACTTAATATCGATAGTGCTCCGGCTTGTACGGGCCTTCGGTCGGGACGCCGAGATAGTCGGATTGGGCCGGCGTCAGCTTGGTCAGTTTCACGCCGAGCTTTTCGAGATGCAGCCGAGCAACTTCTTCGTCGAGTTTCTTCGACAGGCGATGCACGCCGATTTCGTATTTGTCGGGATCAGACCAGATCGCCATTTGGGCCAGGACTTGGTTGGTGAAGCTGTTGGACATCACGAAGCTGGAATGGCCGGTCGCGCAGCCGAGATTCACGAGTCGGCCTTCCGCCAGCACGATGATCGCTTTGCCGTCCGGATAGACCCACTTGTCGACTTGCGGCTTGATCTCAATCCGCTTCACGTCACCGCGGCGTTTCAGGTGTCCGACGTCGATTTCGCTGTCGAAGTGGCCGATGTTGCAAACGATCGCGTGGTGCTTCATGACGTCGAGATGCTCGCCGCGAATCACTTCGCTGCAACCGGTCGTGGTGACGAAGACATCGCCCTGTGTCACCGCGTCTTCCATCGTGGTGACTTCGTAGCCTTCCATCGCGGCCTGCAGCGCGCAGATTGGGTCGATCTCGGTGATCAGCACGCGAGCACCGAGACTCTTCATCGCGTGAGCACAACCTTTTCCGACATCGCCGTAGCCGGCCACAACGACGACCTTGCCGGCGATCATCACGTCTGTCGCGCGCTTGATGCCGTCGGCCAGCGATTCGCGGCAGCCGTAGAGGTTGTCGAATTTGCTCTTAGTCACGCTGTCGTTGACGTTGATCGCTGGGAACAACAGGTTGCCGGCTTCGTGCATTTGGTAGAGGCGATGCACGCCGGTCGTCGTCTCTTCGGTCACGCCGCGAACGTTCTCAGCGATGCGGCGAAAGAAGCTGTTGTCCTGCTCCTGAATCTGAGCGAGCAGCTTCAGGATGACCGCGTACTCTTCATTGGTCGCGGTCGAGGCGGCTGGCACCGATTCGGCCTTCTCGAACTCGACACCTTTGTGGACGAGCAGCGTCGCATCGCCGCCATCATCGAGGATCATGTTCGGCGTGCCGCCGTCCGGCCAGCGGAAGAGTTGGTCGGTACACCACCAGTATTCTTCGAGCGACTCCCCCTTCCAGGCGAAAACCGGGACACCTTGCGGATTCGTCGGCGTTCCGTGCGGACCAACCGCGACGGCTGCGGCGGCTTCGTCCTGCGTTGAGAAAATGTTGCACGAGACCCAGCGGACTTGAGCACCCAATTCGGTCAGCGTCTCGATCAGCACGGCGGTCTCGATGGTCATGTGCAAGCTGCCGGCGATGCGTGCTCCCTTGAGCGGCTTCGACTTGCTGTACTTGGCTCGCAGAGCCATCAAGCCCGGCATCTCGACTTCGGCCAGTTCGATTTTCTTGCGGCCCAGATCGGCGAGGCTGAGGTCTTTCACTTTGTACGGCAGAGCCTTGGTCGCAGACTTCGGGGCGGCATCCAACGTGGCGGGCATGAGGAACTCCTTTGGGCGATCTGGAATTTGAGACAAGCCGCCTCCGTGCGAAGCCGGCCAAGTCGTGGTGACATGAGCAAACGGGCCGTAAGTTAGGAGATGCCTCGGTGATCAGCAACCAGCATCGGATCGAACAATCGCGTCTTTCGACTGTGGTTGAGGCTCGTTTCCCAAGCCCCTTAGAATCCGTCGCGTTCAAGTGATTGCGTGCCGACCAGAAAGAACCGTCAATGCTGATTCGAGAGAACTACGGCTCCGGCAAGTTCGGGCTGTCGATTGAAATCTTCCCGCCGAAGACGGCCGCCGGAGACGCCGCTCTGTTCGAGTCGCTTGACCGGCTGACCGCCTTCCAGCCGGGCTTCGTCTCCTGCACCTACGGAGCCGGCGGCAGCACGAGCAAACGCACCGTCGAACTCTGCGTCGAGATTCAGAAACGCTACGGCCTCACCGCGACTTCGCACTTCACCTGTGTCGGAGCCACCCGCGATGAACTGCTCGACTGGCTGAAGTTTGCTCGGCAAAGCGGCCTGCAAAATATCATGGCTCTCCGAGGCGACCCGCCCGCCGGACAGACCGACTTCCAGCCGGTCGCCGGTGGATTGCGGTACGCCAACGAATTGGTCGCGCTCATTCGCGAACACTTTCCGGACATGGGCATCGGAGTCGGCGGGTATCCCGAAAAGCATCCCGAAGCGCCGGATGCTGAGACCGATTTGAATAACCTCAAACGCAAGGTCGATGCCGGAGCCGACGCGATCTTCACGCAGCTTTTTTTCGTCAACGACAATTTCTTCCGGTTCCGCGATCGCTGCGAAGCCGCCGGAATTCGCATCCCCATCGTGCCGGGGATCATGCCGGTCACCGAGTTCGGTCGGATCAAACGGATCACGTCGTTGTGCGGAGCGGTCTTCCCGACGGAACTCGCGTCGCAACTCGAAGCCGTGCAAACCGATGAAGCCGCTCAGTTCCAGATCGGCGTCGAGTGGGCCATCCGTCAGTGCCGCGAGTTGGTTTCACGCGGCGTGCCCGGCCTGCACTTCTACGCGCTCAACAAGTCTCCTGCGTGCGAAGCGATTCTGAAAGAGATTCGTGAAACGTAGCCCTGTCGCTCCGCGACAGGAAAGCCGAACGTCTCAGGATTCTGATTTTCCTCCGACACAATCAAGCCAACTACTCCATCGGCTTGCCTGTCGCGGAGCGACAGGGCTACTTTGGTGCAATGTCCGAACCTGAATTCTCACTGCCGTTGACCGCGCGAGCATCCGAATCGCTGCAGGTGTTTCTGCTCGGCATGGTCGATTTTGAATCGGCACTGCGTCTGCAAGAACGGTTTCGTGACGAAGTCATCCAACGAAACGATCGACTCGGCGGCCTCTTCGTCTGCGAGCATCCGCCCGTCGTGACCATCGGTCGCGAGGGGAGTCAGTCGCATCTGCGGCGCGACGCTTCGGAATTCAACAAACTCGGCATCGAAGTTCGTTGGTTGAATCGCGGCGGCGGCGCGTGGATGCAGTGCCCCGGCCAAATCGCGGTCTATCCGATCGTACCGCTCCGCCGATTGGGCCTCGGACTGTCCGAGTACCGGGTACGCCTGGAGCAAGCCGTCCTCGACGTCTGCCGAGAGCTGCATGTCGCGGCGTATTGCATCGACGAAGAGCCGGGCGTCTTCTGCTCGCTCGGCCAGTTGGCGACCGTCGGAGTCGCGGTGCGATCGTGGGTAACGACTCACGGCCTGACGCTCAACGTGAGTCCCGATCTGTCGCTGCTGCGCACGACTCGCCCGAACTCACGCGGCCTGCGACCGACATCGCTGGAGGCGGTTCGGCAACGTCTGACCGCGATCCCCAAAGTCCGCGAAAGCCTGATCCGCAACCTCACCGAACGCCTCGGCTACGAACAATCGCACCTCTACACCGGCATCCCCGGTCTCAAACGGACCAAGCGCCGAGTCTTCGCGGGGCAGTTGGAGGAGCGTTCGTAGTCCCGCCTTCAGGCGGTTCAAGCCAGACCGCCTAAAGGCGGAACTACGAACTTTCGAGCAGGCGCTTGACCGCCTCTTCCAGCCAGCCGCCATGCCAGGTGTGTTCGAGCTTTGGGCCGTCAGAGTAGCTGTGCGGGATTTGAAGCTCGTTGAGCAACGCTTCCGCGCGTCGGTGGTGATCGCGGAAGCTGCCGAATCCAAGATGAATCAGGCGAGCAGTTGGTTGTTCGCCGGTCTTGGGACGAAGTTTCTCGGCACGATCGCGCAACAAGCTGTCGAGGCGGTACGACGAAAATTTTTCCGGCGTGCCGTAAATCGATCCCATGCCGAATTGGTCCGGCGCGGTCTTCATCAGCGGAGCATCCCAGGCGGCGGCTTTCGCAAAGAGGTCGGGGTGTCGCAGCAGGAGGCTCCACGCTCCGTAGCCGGACTTGCTGAAGCCGACCAGCAGCCGGCCGTCGCGTTCGGCCAGCGCGGGATAAAGTCTCTCGATGGTCGGGACGACAACTTTCAGGAAATACGTCTCTTGGCGGATCGTTTTGTCGGTCGGGTGATCAGCGTACCACGGCAGATGCGAGAACGTCGGCGCGACGCAAATCAACCGATGCTTGTTGGCAAGGTCGAGCTTCTTCGCCTCCAGCAATCCGTCACCGTAGCGCTGTTCAAGATTGGCTTGAACCGGCAGCAGATACAGCACTTTCAAACTCTCATCGGGTTCGAGCTTCTCCGGCAGGAGCACGCGAATCAGCGTCTCTCCCGACTGAAACTCGGACGTGACCCGATGGACTCGGAAGCCTTGCTCGTCAACAACCACGTCGGAGACTTGCGCAGCATCCGCAGCGAAGAGAGCGGAGAGAAGTAAAAAGGATGTGAGCATGGCATTCGGTTGGATCGCGTGAACGTAGTCGCCTCGTTCCACGAGGCGAAGCCCTTTGAAGAATCTCTCAATCGTGTGACGGATTTGTGAGTCTATTGATCTTGGCTCCGCCACGCGGAACGTGTTGTTAATCCCAGACCGTCGTGTCTTTTCCAGTAAAAAAACTGAATCTCACCCATGCACTTTGCCTGTTGCCAGAGCTGTCTTCCACCATGACCCGATGCCAACCCCTTCTCCAAAACATGCTGTACTCCTTGTGGATGATGCGGCAATTATTCCGACTTTCCCATTTGGGAAAGTCTGCCGCAGATTTGAGGATCCGCTGACACCCCCAATAAGTGAAGAAGATCATCAGGACTGACGCCAAGAAGGCGACGTAGGCACGGAAGTTGTTGTTCATGACACTTTCCCATGCAAAGCCTTCAATTTGATTGACGTGATTCGGAATCATCAAAACGGTGCTGACACACCGCACTCCAATTGACGGCTACGGCTGCTCGTACAGCAACTCGGCGATGTGGCCGAGGTCTTTGCCGACGGCAGTGGTGGTCAGGCCGTTTCGCAGCGGGGCGTTGTTGACGAACAGGGCGAACGCGAGCGTGTCCCCCTTCGACGTCGTCATGTAGCCGGCGAGGGCCTTGCTGGTCAGCAGCGAGTTGGCGTTCATGACGTTGTCCCAATACAGCGTGCCGGTCTTGGCGGAGACTTTGTCTTTCGCCGGGCTATCGGCTCCGACCGATTTTGCGAGCGTGCCGTCGACGCCGAGTCGTGGCATGGCTCGGCGATAGGCGTCGAAGTCGGAGCGTGTCGCCATGTGGCGCAGGAGCTGGACCGTTGCGGCGGGGGTCGTGTAGTCGGCTCGCGATCCGCCGGCTCCGCCGCCGAACGAGATCGTGTCGACATCGACGCCGACTCGTTTGAGGAAGTCGTGTTGTCGTCGCAAGCCTTGCGAAAGTGTTCGCTCGCCGTGCTTGGCCGCGACGAGCAACGGCAGCGTGCTGGCGTGCAAGTTGTGGCTGACTTTCAGAATCAGCCGTGCATTCTCGGCGAACGGCGGCGAGACGAACTTCGCGACGTTCGGCAGCTTGAGCGTTTCGTCTCGCGGCGGCAGTTTGTCGGCCGGATGGTCGGCGGCGGCCGGTGCCTCGACTTCGACTCCCTGCCGACTCAACGCCTCGATCAGAAGAGTCCGGGCGAACGAGTTCGCATCTGCCGCTTCGAGCACTCGCAGGACCGGCTTGTGTCCTTCGGCGATGCGGCCGGAAACGCTGATCCGGCCGCCGCCGAGATCGCGCACCGACGTTTCGGTCTTGCCGTCTTTGGCGACGGTTTCGACATGCGTTTCGATGCGGAAGGATTTGGAGTCTGGCCGCCATTTGACGTCCGCTGGTTGGCCGGCCTTCGCGGGAGTGATCGTGACATCGAACAGATTGTCGTTGACGTAAATCGGCGTGATCCGGCCGGGACCGCTGCCGCTCCCTTCGGCCTTTTCGAAGAGGCGGTCGTCAATCAGCACGTCGCCGCGAACTCGTTTGATTCCGGTCTTCGCGACTTGTCGGGCGAGTTCGTTCAGTCCGGCGAGCGGGTCTTGCGGTGTGAGTTCCGACTCCGTGCCGCCGCTGGCGTAGGTGTGGTCGCCGTTCGTGAACGCGATCTCGCCGGATTCGGTCGTCCGTCCGCCGAGCGTCAGGTCGCCGCTGGCGATCAGGATCAAGTCGCCGATCAGTTCTCCTTTGTCGTTGACCTCGCCGCGGCGCACGATCGGCGTTTCAAAGCGAAGGTCGGCTCCGAAAGCGTCGAGAGCACATGCAACCGTGAAGCACTTCGTCGTGCTCGCAGGAGCGAACAACTTGGCCGAGTTCAGCTCGTACCGCACGTCGCCGGTCTTCAGATCGACGGCCAGCAAGCCCCAATGTGCCTGTTTGTACTTCGCCGAGTCCATCACTTCGCGCACCTTCGGCGGAACTCGATCCTCGGCAACGGCCGACTTCGTGCTGACGATCAGAACCGAAATGACAACCAACCAAGACGGTCGTAGAAGGCGAGACACGGGGAACTCCTCTTCAAGTGGGGCAGGTTTTCAACCTGCTAGGATCGAATGGATGCGGGAATGGTGGCACATCTTATCGGTCTCGCAGTTGAAAGTCGCGCCAGGACCGGCTCGTCACGCGGAGCGGTGACGGCTACGTAGACGAGCCGAACGCTCAGCAGCGCGACCGAGACCTGTGATGCGGTCCCCCGATTTGCTCTCGTCGATGCTGCGAGATAGCTTGTCCGCGCTTCGGCGACCGAAACTCTTGAGGAATGCGAACCATGACTGAACGCGGACTGACTCGAAGGGCCTGGCTGGGGGCCAGTGTGATCGCGGCGACCGCCGTGGCGGCACGAGCCGAGACTCCGGCGGCGAAGGCTGTCGGCGTTGTGAAATACAGCCTCAACACCAGCACCATTCGCGGCCAAAAGGTCGGACTGGCTCGCGAAGTCGAGATCGCCGCTCAGGCCGGCTACGACGCGATCGAGCCTTGGATGGGGACGATCAACGACTTCGTCAAAGGGGGCGGATCGCTGAAAGACCTCGGCAAGAAGGCTCGCGACCTGGGACTGACGGTCGAGAGCGCGATCGGGTTCGCTCGCTGGATCGTCGATGACGACACCGAGCGGGCGAAGGGATTCGAGGAAGCCAAACGGGACATGGACTCCTTGCAGCAACTCGGCGGCAAGCGGATCGCGGCCCCGCCGGTCGGTGCTCACGACAAGGGACCGGTCGATTTGCTGAAGGCGGCGGAGCGGTATCGGCAGCTTTGCGAACTCGGCCGGCAGTTCGGAATTGTGCCGGAGGTCGAGGTCTGGGGGTTCTCAAAGGCTCTGTCCCGGCTGGGCGAAACGGTGTTCGTCGCGATCGAATCGGCTCACCCCGACGCGACGATCCTGCCGGACATCTATCACCTCTTCAAAGGGGGATCGGGCTTCGACGGGCTGAGGCTGCTCAGCAGTTCCGCCGTACAGGTCTTCCACGTCAACGACTACCCGGCTGACTTGCCACGCGACAAAATCGCCGACAAAGACCGCGTTTATCCGGGAGATGGCATCGCTCCGATGACCGAAATCCTGCGGTCGGTCATCCGTCCCGACCGGCCGATTGTCCTGTCGCTGGAACTGTTCAACCCAGAGT
>CAMDPK010000043.1 GCA_945904015.1 Candidatus Kuenenia stuttgartensis
TCCGATGCCACAGCTTGAAGCCATGACATCGGGATTTGCGCAGATCAGTTTTTGTTACGAGCCTTGAAGCAGCTTCCAGCCGCCTTGCTCGATTCCAAATGCTATGTCGATCCTCTTCCTTATATGACGCGAAAAGGGCCTGACTTTAGTTGGAACGGCAGGGTTCCACACCTGTCCAACAGCGTTCCTACCCCGCGGCTCCAAGGTCACGTCGCATGATCGCTGCGACTCAGCGTTCGACCAGAAAACAACAATGACTCAAGTGGGGCTCTCGGATGTATTTTTCTGCCGTGCAGCGAGATTCGTCAGCCAGCGCCGGCAAAGCTCCACGATGGGTCGCAGGTTGATGGCTGCTTCCAATTGCTGCCGTCTTGTTTCCGGTCGAGTGTGCGTGTAATTGGCAGTCATGCCCAGGCCGTTGCCGCTCATGGAACTTGCACCGATGGAGTGTCCCATCAGTTCGCTGCGAATCAGTGGATCGACGTTGGCATCTTGCAGATTCGTCGCAAACAAGTGCCTGAACAACTTCGGGGCTGTTTGATGCGGCTGGCCGATGGCGCGCGTCAGCCGCATGAACTCATTACGGATGCGATCCGGCTTCAACGCACCCGCTTCCGACCAGAGCATTCGAGCCATGACTGCCCGTTCCTGCCGCGTGATTGGTTGACCTCGTTCGGCCTCTCGAATGGAAACACGCTGAGCCAATTCCTGTTCGAGACCTTTTTGATTGGCCTCGTCCAACATCGGAGTTTGTCCGTTGGCAAATCGACGTCGCAGAAACACCGGCCCTCCGCAGCGAGTTCTGATCACGGCTTGCAAGACGTCTCGCAATGCCGGAGCAATGGGAATCTCGCGTTCGCTCCGCGTCTTCACCTGCCAGCCGAGCTTGGGTTTGTTCCGCACAAACAAGAGGCTGTGTTCCAGGTCCAAATCATCGGGTAACAGCAGATGAGCCAATTCACCCGGCCGCATTCCGGTCATCGCCAGTGTGGCAAACAACGGGAACTGCCAGTCGTCACAGGCTTCAAAGAAGCGGCGTTCATCGTCCGCCGAAAAGATCAGAATCGGACGCCGAGTCTCAATCGGAATTCGGTCCAAATCAATCACCGAAAACGGATTCTCAGCGTAAGGCGACAAGTGCCGTCGCTTGATCGCGAAGTTCAACAGAGCCCGGCACGTCTCCAGGATGAACTTGATCCCCTTATCCAGCAGCGGCCGTTTTTTTGAATTGGCATGGCCGTTGGGAGCGACTTCAATCGTGCGCAGATGGCGGACGAACTCTTCGGCGTGCGGTGCCCGGAAGTGCGAAGTGGTTCGAGGCACACGGGCCTTGGCCACGAAGTCGAGGAGATGTTTGGTCGCTGTCCGGTAGCGATTGATCGTCTGCACGGACGATCGCAACACCTGCTCGTGATGACGCAGCCAACGAGTCTGAAGCTCTTCGAGGGAGACCGATTCAAAACTCAGTGCTGCCGGCGCGCCGACTTCCAACTGCGAATTGATCTGCGCGGCCATCTGCCGAGCCGCATCTTTGCTCGCACCAACGCGCGGCCGTCGCCGCTGCCCGTCTTCAAAATAAGTCAGATACCAAACCTTGCTGCGTAAATCCGCGCGGACTTTGCCCACGCGAAACGACGTGTGCTGGGCCATGAGGGAAGCCTTTCAGAGAATTCCCCCTCCACAAAACGCCACAAACACCGCCACAAAAGGGACTCTCTGAAAGCAGTCCAGAAACGCAACAGTCCACGAGTCATGCAGTTATGACTCGTGGACCGTCGATCAGGCGGAGAGGGGGGGATTCGAACCCCCGGTCCCATTTCTGAGACACAGCATTTCCAGTGCTGCACAATCGGCCGCTCTGTCACCTCTCCGAGAAACAGCCGTCAGTCGTACGCCGGGGGGGCTGGCGGACATTGGCTCAACTATCAGCAGGTGCGGAAGGAGCTAGCTGGCGGAGGCGGTTTCGGCCGACTTCGCTTCTTTGCGTTGTGTGACTTCCACGTTATTGGCTTCCACTCTTGTGACGGCAATCAGGCGGCGGCGGAGCTGACGGCAGCGAGCACTGAGATTTCGCCACTTGGGGTTCAGCGCCCGCGCGTCGGCAGCGACGCCATTTTGATCGAGTTGTTTCTCACAAGCCGATAGCTCGGTACTCGCACGGTTGAGCTGGCATTCCAAGTTTTCGCGTTTCATACCCATGTTGGTTTCGATTGCCTCAAACAGAATCAGAGTTCGCGGTTCGGCCGAAAAACGAGGCGGGATTGTGGCAAGAAGTGCGGCTTCATTCAATGTCGCGAGTGCTCAATGTACTTGAAAAATCACCTCGACCTCGACGGCGATGTTGCTCGGAAGCGACCCCATTCCAACCGCGCTGCGAGCGGCTCGGCCATTCTCGCCCCAGATTTCGACCATCAAATCGCTGAAACCGTTGATGACCTTCGGGTGATTCTTGAAATCGGCCGTGCTGTTGACCATTCCCAGGACTTTGACGACGCGAACGACACGATCCAGGCTGCCGAGCTGCTTCCTGACGGTCGCGAGGATCGCCAAGCCGACTTGCCGAGCGGCTGCGATGCCTTGTTCCTCGCTCAAGTCATCACCGACTCGGCCGCAGATCAGTGTGTCGTCGGATTTCAGCGGGCCGTGGCCGGAGACGTAACACAGATCGCCGATGACTACGACCGGAGAATACGTGCCGGCGGGCTTCGGGGCTTTGGGAAGTTCCAACTTCAATTCAGCAATGCGGGCTTCGGCGCTCATGAGGCAATCTCCAGAACTTGCGAAACGGACATTCTTGCGGGTCACGAGGAATCGGATTCAGACCAATGCAAAGGGTCGGGCAAGAGTGCCCAACCTCCACGGCGTGCCACGATAGCGGTTGCTTGGCGAATTCCCAACCACGACCGCCGGTTTGCAACCCATGTGAGCAGGTCTACAATGCCGCCCGCCTCAAGGATCGGCAGCCTCAATTCAAGGAAACGTCATGGACAAGCCAATCGATTTTTGGCAACTGGCACTGATGGGTGGAATCGTTGCCGGTTTGGTGATCGGTGTTGCGTTTCTCGTGATGTTCCTGATGTTCTTTAACCTGTGGCTGCGAGCGTTCGTGACTCGCGCCGGCATCGGCATGTTGCGGCTGGTGACGATGAAGCTGCGGAAGGTGAATCCGCAGGTGATCGTGGACACCAAGGTCATGGCGGTGCAGGCCGGCCTGACCGACGTGCTGACGACGGGTCTGGAAGCTCACTTTTTGGCGGGCGGCAACGTGCGACGAGTCGTGCAGGCGATGATCGCCGCACATCGCGCGAAGATTGCTTTGAATTGGGACACGGCGGCGGCGATCGATCTGGCGGGACGCAACGTGCTCGAAGCGGTCCAGACCAGCGTCAACCCGAAAGTCATCGACTGCCCGGACGCGAAGCGGACTGGTCGCCAGACGCTCGACGGTGTCGCCAAGAATGGCATTCAGCTCAAGGTGCGTGCTCGCGTGACCGTGCGCACGAATTTGGATCAGCTCATTGGCGGGGCGACCGAGGAAACCGTCATCGCGCGAGTGGGCGAGGGGATCGTCTCGGCGATTGGCTCGTCGGAAACTCATCTCGACGTGTTGGAGAATCCGACTCTGATCGCGCACGCCGTGTTGGCGAAAGGACTCGATGCTCAAACGGCGTTTGAGATCGTCTCGATCGACATCGCCGACATCGACGTGGGCGAGAACGTGGGTGCTCGCTTGCAGGCTGACCAAGCCGAAGCCGACATGCGTGTCGCGCGAGCCAAGGCTGAGGAACGCCGAGCAAAAGCGGTTGCCAACGAACAGCAGATGAAGGCTCTCACCGCCGAGAATCGCGCACAGGTCGTGCTCGCCGAAGCGGAAGTTCCGAAGTCGATCGCTTCCGCGTTCCTGACCGGCAATCTCAGGAACAAAACGCCGGCGTAGTTCGGACGCCTACGTCCGAACTCCCGGACGTAGGCGTCCGGGCTACGAAGTTGCAAAAAGGACCGCGACGTGAGCACTTTGGTCCGAGCGAATGCCTGGCTGGAAGATGCTTCCGACCGCCTGAATCCGATCCTCGTCAAGGAGACGAGACAGGCGCTCAAGAGCCGCCAGTTCATCGTCACGTTCTTGTTGATGCTCATCGCGGCATGGCTGATTTCCGTATTCGGAACGCTGGCCGCGGGAGATTCGCTGGAGTTTGGCTCGGCGGGCCGTGGATTGTTCACGTCGTACTTCGTGGTATTGGCCATCGCGATTTTTGTGGTCGTGCCGTACTCGGCCTATCGCGGACTGCTGAACGAGCGCGACCAAACGACGTTGGAATTGCTCAACATCACGTCGCTGTCGCCTCGGCAACTGATCTGGGGCAAACTGTGGAGCGCGATGGCGCAAGTCTTCATTTTTTACTCGGCCATCGCGCCGTTCATCGCGTTTACGTCGATGCTGCAAGGGTTCGATGTCGCACTGGTCGCGTTTTCGCTGGGGATTTCGATCCTGGTGACGCTCTGCCTGACGATGTTCACGCTGATGCTGGCGGCGATCCCGCAGAACAAGCACCTGCAAGGACTGATGACGGGGGCGGTGTTTCTCGGCCTGCTGTTCGTGATTTCGATGATCTTCAGCGCAGTGCCGATGATGCTGATGGAAACGATCTCATTCGACGAGAAGGAGTTTTGGATCGTTGTCGGATCGATCGTGGTGGCGGGATTGTCGTTCTTTTTCTTGTTCACGCAGATCGCGACGGCTCATCTGACGTTCGATGCCGATAATCGCAGCACCGGCATTCGGTTAGCCTGCACGGCGCAATTCGTGTTGTACTGGTCGATGATCGCATTCTCCCAATACATGTTGGGCCGAACGATCTTCAGCGGCAGCGACGTGGCCTTTATGGCGATGTGGTCCCTGCTCTACATGGGCACCTGCGGCCTCTTTGCTGCCACCGAAGCGGACTTTGTGTCGCGCCGCGTGCGGCGAGGAATCCCCAAGACGCCGTTTCTGAGACTGCTGGCGACGCCGTTCTTGCCCGGCGGGCATCGCGGCTTTTTGTATCTGGTGCTGCATCTCGCTCTGATTCCCGTCGTGATGGAAGTCTTGTTCGTCGGCTCGTTCACGCCTGGAAAATGGGAAGGCTGGTGGGCGATCACGTTCATTCTGTACGTGCTGGCCTACGTCGGATTGGGGGCGGCATTTGGCCGAGCGTTGCGGCGTCTGTCCGCCGAAGTCCGGCCGATGCATGTGCGAGTCATCATCTTCATCATGTTCGCGATGGGGACCGTCGTGCCGTATTTGCCGTTGCTGTTTGGCACGCGAGAGTACGAGTGGATGTACAAGAGATTGCGGGTGATGAACCCGATCGCAATGTTGGAACTGGTCAGTAGCAGCAGCAACTCCAACAACATCGAGACCAGCGAGTTGATCGTCCTCATAACTGCTGCCGGAACTGGACTGTTCCTCAATGTGCGTCCCATGTGGGTCGGCTTCCTTGAGATCATGCGTCAGCCCGTCAGCCCGTCGCCGACCACCAGATCTCCTGCCGCGACTCAGCCCGGCTCACCGGCCGAGCAGTCGGCCTGACCGCCCTGCCACCGAGCGAGGAGCTGCGCCTCATGCAATTCGATCCGGAAGTCCAACAAGCAGCCGCGAGGTATCAGCTCGGACTGCCGCGCATGCCGATGTCGGGACGATCGGGCGAATTGTTGGGTCGCGGGACGGGCAGCTCGCTCGAATTTCAGGAGTACCGCGAATACCAAATCGGCGACGACATTCGGCATCTGGATTGGGCCGCGTATGCTCGAACGGACGCGATGATGGTGCGGTTGTATCGCGAAGAGATCAGCCCACGCATGGAGATTCTGCTCGACGCCAGCCGCTCGATGACCTCCGTCGATCCAACCGGTCCGCTCGGTGAATCCGATTCGATAAAAGCAAACGCCGCTCGGCAACTCGCCGGTTTGTTTGCGACGCTGGGAGGGAATCTCGGTGGGCGGCCGGCGCTGATCCCGATCACCGATCGCTCGCCGCTCGAACCGTTGCCGTTCGAGTCGCTCGATGGATTGAACACGTTGCGTTTCGACGGTTCACGCACGCTGCGTGAGGCGCTTGACGACCATGCGATCCCGCTCAAACGGCAGACCGTGCGAGTCGTCATCAGCGATTTTCTGTTCCCGCACGATCCCGACTTGCTGATGCGGCGTTTGGCCGGCGACGCCAGCGTGCTGTGGATTCTGCAAGTGCTCAACGCCTGGGAAGCGAAGCCGACAACGCTGGGTGGACGCAAGCTGGTCGATCTGGAAACGACCGAAGAGGCGAACTTGCAAGTCGTCGAAAAGACGATCGCCGAATACTCGGCCCGATTGCTCGCGCTGCAACAAGAACTTTCGCGAGCCTGCCGCCGCGTCCACGCGACTTTCGCGATCCTGATCGCCGAACGCGGGCTGCTCGATCTGTGCGGCAACGAACTGTGTGCGGCGGAGATTCTGCGGCCGACGTGATTCAAAAATAGCACGACGCGCCAGCGAGTGGCTGGAATCTCGGAAAACAACCACTCGCTGGCGCGTCGTGCTGGTTTTGAATCGGTCGCTTGCCGGCTTGAGGGATTGCGTTCACGGTTCGTCGATCAATCGTATCTCCGCTTCGTCCGTGACCGGCCAGCCAGTTTCGTTCGGCATCGAGACTCGCAGCTTGAGCATCTTGGGCGAGCTTCGTCCGACGTTCTCCGCAGAGAATCGCAGTGTCAGCGTGCCAGAGTTCGAGGCTTCGGGAACATCGACCGGATCACAGGTGACTCCCGCGACCGATTTGGGAATCAGCAATTCGACCCGCACCGGACCACGCAAGCCGTTGCCGCGAGCGACTCGGAATGGGAGGCGAATCTCGGCCCCCGGTTCGCGGCGGATACTCCGCAGAGTCGTCTCGACGTTCAGTCGATTCGGATCGATCAGCACGATGCACTGCTCGTTCTGATCCACCGAAGTGTGGCTGACGATGTGCTTGCTGCCGTCCGCGTCGGCCTCTTCGCCGAAGACTGCGAGACAGGTGCGGCTTGTGCGGCCGATCTCCATGTGCGGCGGCAACGTGAACGGAAACTCGAACTCCGACACGCCGGCCGCAAGCGACACCTTCGGCCCGGTCACTCCTTGCAGATGCCGCATTTGCCGATCGGCGATCTCGATCCACAGCGGACCTTCAAAACCGTTGCGCTCAACGCGATATCGCCGAGTGAACGTGCTGCCGCGCGGAGCGTACTTCGTCTCGAAGATCCCTTTGAGCTTGAACGGTGTCGGCACGGCGACTCGCAGCAGCAACTCTGTGGATTCGGGTTCGGTCACGGAACGCTGCACTCGCGCGGCGACCGACCGTTCTTCTTCGCCGACTTTCCATTTGCCGACGATTCGCAAGCGGCTGGTCGCGATCATCGCGGCCGCATCGGCCTTCAGCACGACATCGACTTGGTTCTGGCCTTTGCCGAGCTTGTTGCCGGAGACGGCAACTCCTTCCGGCAACCCTTCGATGTCCAGTGACACTTCGTCCGCGAAACCGGCCGGACGCTCGGCGAGTACTTTGATTTTGACGTCGCCCGCTCGAAGCAACGTGACCGAATCCAATGCCGTCGAGAGTCGCAACGTCGCATCGCTCGGGCGATTGATTCGCACGCGATAGGCGAACTCCGAACCTCCGCGAGAACTGAGGCTGTCTTTGATTTTCAGCGTGAAGTAGCCGTCCGCAGGGATTGTGAAGTTCAGCACGCAATCGGTCTGCCCGTTGGCCAAGTCGTCGGCGTTGGCGACGGCATTGCCGTTTGCGTCGAGCAGCGCCAGCACGCCATCCAACTCAGAACCGAGCCGACTGGCTCGCAAGTCGAACTGCCATGCGTCCCCTTTTTTGCCGGTGAAACTCCACAAATCGGAGTCGCTCGCTTGTTCGATGCGTCCGTTGAGCACACAAGGGAGTTCAACTGTCTTGGCCTGAGCGATCTCGTTGTTCGGTTCCGCTTCGAGGTGTTCCGTCAAGTCGTCCGTTTCAAGGAGGGCGTTGGTCGTTCCGCCTGCGATGGGAACGCTCAGAAACGCGAGACCGTTCGTTGATCCGCCTGAAGGCGGGACTACGAACTCGATCCGGTCGTTCGGCAAGTTGGCTCCGAAGAGTTGCAGCGACACCGTCGTGCCACGCTTGCCTCCGAGCGGATAGACGCGGTCGAGCCACGGACTTGCGGAGATCGTCAGTCGATAGACGAAGTGTTGTAGTCCCTCGAACCGGATGTCGTGAATCCGCACCGTGTACCTGCCGTCGCTGGGTGCCGTGAAACGGACGAACGAGTCGAGTCCGAACGTGTCCGAGTTCTCGGCGAGGACTTGGCCATTCGGGCCGAGGACTTCCAATCGCGAGTCGAGTCCCGATCCGATGCGAGCGGCGTTGACCTCGCAAGTGATGACTTGCCCGGCCTTCGCTTCGAGCGTCCAGTCATCGACGTCTTCTCGCGGAAAAATGCGGCCGTTGATCGTGACCGGCAGCGTCAGCAGCTTCGTCGGCGAGTTCTCTTCCGATTCCTTTTCGATGATCTCCGGAAGATCGCCGACGACGAATCGCATTCCCGGCGAGATGCCTTGTGATGTCGTGCAGTGCCAGTACCGGACTCCCAGCGGAGCATCGGCAGCGATCTTGATCTCGCCGGCGTAGTCCTTCGGGTAGTCCTCTTTCTGCTGCGACGCGGGTTGCAGAATGATCGGCCCCTCAAACCAAGTCGTCTGTGTCCGCTCGATGGGCGAGCGTCCCTCGACGCCGGGGCCGACGATCAGAAAGTCCGCCTTGTCGTGCAAGAAGTGCCCACCGATGCGAACCGGGACCGTCATGCCGCGCTGGCCGCCGGGAGGGAAGACGTAGGCGGAAGACGGGGTCTCAGCAAAGACGGCCTCACCAATCATCAAACTCAGCGCGGCAATGAAGAGCAGTCGTTTCCAAGAACGCAACATGATGAAACCTCGCGCGGTCGGCGGCTATCGCCAAGGATGTCGTGAATGATAGATCGGGCTCGCCGAATCGGCGCTACTTGGCGGAACTGGTTTTTCGTTTGGAGGCAGTCGTCGCTTTCCTCTTCGGACGCGACGGCTTCGTGATGAGCTTACCACGACGTGCTTGTTGGGCTTCCAGTTTCTCGATGTGCTTCAACAAACCCTCCATGCCGCCATGTTTTTGCAGCATTTGCTCGCGTCTCTTCCACACTTCTTCCATGATGACATCTGTCATGGCAACTCCTCTCGAACGACGGCCTGGCCAAATCGATCTTGTGGAATCGACTCCGGACTGACCAATAGGGGTGCTCTCAGTTGACGCTCACGGCACAGACGATCCAGCCGGAGCTGGGCCGTGGCATTTGCCAAATGAGCGTAATTCCAAGTCAGGAGGTAATCCATCTCGTGGCAGACGGCCAGCGCCAAATGCCAGGCGTCAATCGGCTTGTTGTCGGGAATTAACTTCGCTTCGAGCAGACTGCTCCAAAGCCGTTTCACATTTCCCGTCAGTGGGCATTTCCGCAAAGAGCGGCTCATTCGCACGCATTCCGTTTGATACCGATAAATTCCCGTTTGCAGTTCGGTCTCCACAAATCTCGAACCCCACAATTCAAACAGCCGCCGTTCCGCGTTCCACCACTCACGAGTTTTCGATCTCCGCAACTGCCCCTCCGCGCTTGGCCCTGAGTGCCAAAATGCGGAAATGAAACTGGAATCGAGATAGACGCGGGGCTTTCGCATCGACAACGAGCCTTTCACGAACGAGCGGTCAGCACGCCTCGAAGATCGTCGCGACTCCCTGGCCTTGGCCGACGCAGAGCGTGGCGAGGCCGAGCTTCGCTCCGGTGTCTTTCATGCGATGCAGCAGCGTCGTTGCGACGCGTGCTCCGCTGGCCCCCAGCGGATGGCCCAGCGCGATCGCTCCGCCGCGTGTGTTGACCTTCGACTCGTCGATGCCGAGCAGCTTCAAAACGGAGAGCACCTGCACGGCGAAGGCTTCGTTGATCTCGATGCAGTCGATGTCTGACAGCTTCAGTCCCGCCCGTTTCAGAGCCTTGTTCACGGCCGGCACTGGGCCGATTCCCATTTCTTCGGGAGCAACTCCGGCAACCGCCATCGAGCGGACTTTCACCAGCGGCTTGAAGCCGAGTTCGCGTGCCTTGTCCTCCGACATCATCAGCAACGCCGCCGCACCAACGCTGACTTGCGAAGCGTTGCCGGCGGTCACGCTCCCTCCGGCGGGATTGAACGCGGGGGGCAGTTTGTCCAAGCCTTCCGCGGTCGTGTCTTGGCGGAGACCTTGATCGGTGGCGATCAGCGACTTCAAGCCGATCTCGTTGCGGCCCCAGGTCGGGATGATCTCGGCGGCGAACGCGCCCGATCGAGTCGCTTCGCACGCGGACTGCTGGCTGCGAGCGGCGAATTCGTCCTGTCGTTGACGACTGATGTCGTACTTCACAGCCAGGAACTCGGCAGTCAGACCCATGTTCATGATCGCTTCGCTGTGCTTGCGGAACAGCGACGGCGCGGGGTTGTAGTCTTTGTTCGCCGGGATGTGATCCATGTGCTCGACGCCGCCGGCAATCTGAATGTTCTCGACACCGGCCATGATCGCCATCGCACAGTCGTTGATCGCTTGCAGGCTCGACGCACAGTTGCGGTTGATCGTCACGCCGCCGACTTCGATCGGCAGGTCAGCCATCAACACGGCGATGCGGGCGATGTCGTAACCTTGCTCGCCCTGTTGCTGCACGCAGCCCCAACGGACGTCTTCGATCAAGTGCGGTTCGATGCCGGTTCGCTCGACCAGCGACTTCAACAGACCGGCCGACAACTCATCGGACCGCACGTCGCGGAAGTAACCGGAGTCGGCCGAGGCTTTGGCAATCGGAGTCCGAACGGCATCGACGATGACGGCAGTGGGCATGACTTGATCCTCATCCAGAAATCGTGAGCGAACCGTCGCAGGAAATAACAGAAAAACAACTGTTTGGGCAGAGTGAAGCCGAGCCTCGCTTGGCGGATCGACAATTTCTGAAAAGTCTCGCTTCGGATTCGTCGCGGTCCCTATTCTTCCTGGTGAGTCAGCTTCGTGCGGAATGTGATGAGGCGTCGTCGATGTGACGCACGCGCGGCTCTTCGGAGCCGGGGTCCGCTGTTGATTCTGGTTGGGCAGCGCCGTGCGGGACGTGGACTCGCAATGCAGGATCGAGCGGACTGTGGACCGTGGATCACGAGACACCGTGAATGCTCAAGGGCCCGTCAGCAGTGCTTCGAAGTCGAAGACAAACGCCTCGTCGATCAGATTTGGACGGCCGATGAGTCGGTCGATTCCGGTTCCGCTGGAAACCGTGTCTTGAGACCCGGTCAGGATGCGGTCGTCGTCGGGACCGGCCAAGATCAGGTCGGCTCCGGAGGAACCGCGCAGCGAGTCGTTTCCGGCTTCGCCCAGCAAGGTGTCGTTCCCGCTGTGGCCATCAATCCAGTCATGGCCCGCGTTGCCGTTGATGGCATCGTTGCCAGAGCCACCCAGCAGCGTGTCATCACCGTCGTCCCCCACGAGAGTATCGTGGCCGCTCTCGCCTGAGACGCGGTCATGGCCCGATCCACCGAAGAGTCGATCGTCGCCACGTCCGCCGTCGAGAGTGTCGTTTCCGATGCCGCCTCGCAGGAGGTCCGCGCCGTTGCCACCCCGGAGACAATCCGCGCCGCTCCCGCCATCAATGGTGGCGGCGCGATTCCCAAACATCGACACGCGGTCGTTGCCCGAGCCGGCGTCAATCGCGATGTCCAGCGGCGACGTCAGACGGACCGAAATTCTGTCGTGGCCCGCCAACCCGAAGACCTTCAGTTGCGTGAGTCCCGCGGCCGGAATTCGCAAACGCTCGCGTCCGATCGTGACGCTGATCCCGCGCCGCGATTCGGTGATCGTGATCCGGTCACGCCCGTCGTCACCGACCACGAACAGCGTGGTGCCCACGACGAGCACGCCTTGCGACGGAACTTCCACGGCGTTCACGAAGTGAACGGTTTCGACACCCTGAACCGTGATGGGAAACTCGTCGCCAATGGTGATCTTGTCGCCGTCCCGCAAAACCAATTGGTTCTGAGCGTCGATGGTCAGCGTGTCGTTGCCGCCGTTGTCGAGAATCGTCAGCGACTCCGGCATGAGGAAACTCGTCTCCTCGAACGTGCCGTTGGTGCTTCGCAGGACGAACTCACCGGGAACGCCTGTCGGTTCCAAGACCGCGTTGTCGTCGGACTCCGGCAACTCGAACTGGATTCCGCCGATGGGCAGCTCGGTCAGGTCTACCGGTTCCAACCCGGTGTAATTGATGAGGATCAAGCTCTCCGGTGCGGGAAGTCCGTTGGGATCGAGCGGCACGATTTCCAGAGTTCCCGACGAGGCGTCCAACAACTCCACGTTCACGGACGAAACGCCCGTGCCGATGACTTCCAGCGAATCGGCTCCGAGTCCGCCGTCGTAGTTGATCTCCAATGGCAGGAGGTTGTCCGGAAGATTGACCAACAGCTTGTCGTCGTTGTCACCCAGATTCACGGTCAGTGATTGCAGCCCGCCGGTTTGTTGCAGCAGCGCGAGGTCGTCGCCAATCAGCACCTCGACGAGTCCGGCAACCGTGTCGAATCCGATCGTGGCGGTGTCGCTGGCGGTTGTGCCGCTCACGGCGGGTGCGGGGTCGGGGTTGAGCACACCGAAGCGTTCCATCCCATCGAAATTGATCGGCTGACCATTGTCGGAGGTGACCGTGCCAGAGTCGGAATTTCCGGGCGGGAGCACCGGATTGTCCACTCCCTCCAACCGCACGAACAGAGTGTCGCCGGGCTGCCCGTTCTGACCCCGGCCGGAAATTGTCGTGACGACGCTCGGCGAGGCTGTGCCGAAGAAGACGTCATTGAAGTTGGTGCCAATCAGCTTCTCAACCGCCCTTTCCAGGAACAATAGGCTGCCATCCGCCAGAAAGAACTGCGACAAATCAATCCTGCTGAAGTCGATCACGACACGTTGCGAAAGCAGCGAAAAATCGAGCGTATCCAGTCCCCCTCCGGAAGACTCGTATCGGATGTCGCCGCTCGTCGTAAACATGAACAGGTCGTCACCATTACCGTCACGAATTGTGTTGCGTCCCTCGCGCCCGTCGAGCTGGTCGTCGCCGTCTCCCCCATCGAGCCTATCGTGCCCCAGCCCTCCGTCGAGCATGTCGTCTCCCGCGCCAGCGATGAGCGTGTCCGCACCATCGTCCCCTACCAGCGTGTCGTTTCCCTCCAGGCTGAATAGCGAGTCATCGCCGGCTCCGCCGCTGACCGAGTTGTTTCCCGCGCCAGCATTAATCGTGTCCGCACCATCGTCCCCTTCCAGCGTGTCGTCTCCCGCCAGGCTGACGAGAGAGTCATCGCCGGCTCCGCCTCTGACCGAGTTGTTTCCCGCGCCAGCGTTGAGCGTGTCCGCACCGGCCTCCCCTTCCAGCGTGTCGTCTCCCAGTTGACCAAATAGAAAGTCATCGCCGGCTCCGCCGCTGACCGAATCGTTTCCCTCGCCGCCAAACAGGAAGTTGTCCCCTGAGTTGCCGAGCAGTGTGTCGTTGTTCGCGCTGCCGATAATGATTTCAAAGGCAAAGCCGCTCGACAGCGTCAAATCCAGGTTGCCTGGAGCCACTGTCTGCGGATTCGCGGTCGCGATGCTGAGCATCACTCCGAACGAGAAGAACGAGAACTCGATGAAGTCCTCCCCTTCGTCCTCGCCGGGGCTTTCGTCGAGCGTGTCCTGCCCCTGAGCCGCTCCCTCAAAACCATAGCCGTCGTCACCCGTGCCGCCGACGATTGAGTCGTCGCCGCCTTGGCCGAACAACGAATCGTTGCCGTCGCCGCCGTCGAGTTCGTCGTCGTCAGTACCTCCCTGAAGCGTATCGTTGCCGATTCCTCCGATGAGCGTGTCGTTTCCCGCGTCGCCGAAAATCTGATCGTTGCCGCCGAAGCCGACAATCGAGTCGTCACCGGCACCACCCACAAGAATGTCGTTGCCCGATCCACCGGAGATCGTGTCGTTCCCGCCGTTGCCCCGCAGGTCATTGTCGCCGGAGGAGTCGACGATCACTTCGCGTCCAGGACCGCCGACGACCGTGTCGTTTCCGGGGCCGGGGGTCATGCCAATCGTAAATGCGGTAAAGTCCGACTCGACCCGGAAGTCCGTCGCGTGTTCCTCGGTCGAGCTTCCGAAGAGGATGATCCCGCTGACATCGCTGAGCTTCACAAACTCACCCGTGTCCGAGTCCGGGTCGGGAATCGCCGTGTCGTTGATGAACACGAGATTGCCGTTGTGCGAGACGAGGATCACGTCGCCGTCCGCCCCGGCATTCGCAGTCAGCAGTCCGACCAGAGGCTGGTAAAGAACAGTCACCGTGAGCAGCGTGCGCTGTTCGAGAGGCTCGGCGCGACAAACCTTTCGGCGATTGTGGTGCTTCCGAGGCGTGCGGCGGTAAAAAGCATCCAACCAGCGGTGAAGCACCATGACAGGCTCCCGAACGTTTGAGGTTCAAAGCAACACAGTCCGCAACTCCACGATAGCCCGACCACTTGTGGACTGGAGAATTCGAGGTCCAGCGAAATTCCACCAATTCAAATCACCCGACCCACAAACCAGTCTGGGCATGATCGAAAGCGACTATCAAGAACTTCTCGGAGAACTTCCCGAACTTTCGGTCAACCGAACGTCGCACACAATCCAGCACGAAGCGCCAGCGAGTGGCAACGGGAGAAACCACTCGCTCGCGCTTCGTGCTGGTTCTGAAACCGCTCCTGAAAGACCCCGAAGTGAGCCGGTAAGCCGGGTTTTGTCGTGAGCGGTCATTCCTCTGGGACGGCGATTGCTCGCCGCCTCAAGCAGCCGACCCGAGAGTCGTCCGGCACGAACCGCGCCGCATCGAACGTTGCGAACCGAAGCTCGCGCGACTCGACTTGCTCTCTGCTTGGCCTTGCTTCGGGTGGGGTTTGCCGAGCCAGACCGGTCACCCGGCCTGCTGGTGCGCTCTTACCGCACCGTTTCACCCTTACCGCACCGTAGCCTTCGCGCGAGCAAACTCGCGGGCGCAACTTCGATGCGGCGGTTTATTTTCTGTGGCACTTTCCCTGATCTCGCGACCGGTGGGAGTTACCCACCACCCTGTCCTTTGAAGCCCGGACTTTCCTCGGCAAATCGCCGCGTCGCCGGACATGCCGGGCGACTCAGCCAATCCGCCGCGACCGCTTGGCTCACTTCGGGGCTGGGGATTATAGCCACGCCACGATTCGCATTCGCCTCGCAGGTCGCACTTTCGGAATCTCGCCGCTAAGTTTCTAGGCGGTCACAGCGAGATCGTCGTCGGCTAACTGGCCTTGTTGTAGCGCCCATCATGACGCTGTGATGTTCACGCCTTTGACGAGCTTCGCCGGCAGTCATAAATTCATCTGCGGCTTCCCCAGACATAATCTCGCCTCAACATGAACCGTGACCCGCCTCGAAGCGTCCTTTGAATTAAACGTCGTCGCATCGGCTGCCTGAGCCGAGGACACAATCATGATTATGGCCTCACCACAAGTGCTCGGCGAACTGATTCCCTGCGGCGGTGGCGACCCAGTCCCGCTGTTCAAGGGCAAGTTGTTGGTCGGTAGACGTTCGCATTGCGACATTCAGTTGCAGTTTCCAAACATCTCATCGCATCACTGCGAGTTGGAATTCATCAACGGCTTCTGGCGCGTCCAAGACCTCGGCAGCAGCAATGGCATCAAGATCAATGGCGATCGGTTGGACTCGAAGTGGCTGATGCCTGGCGATGTGCTGGCGATCGGGAAGCATCGTTACGAGATCCACTATTCGCCGCCGGATGGCCAGCGTCCTCCCGAAGACCAAGAGGACATTTTCTCACGCGGCCTGCTGGAGAAAGCCGGCCTGGCACGAAATCGTGAGTTGCCGCGCCGGACTGCGCCCTCGCAGCCGGTGCCAGAGTCGCCGCCACCACCGTCTAAGCAAACCTCGCCAGACGATGATGAGGCCATGAAGTGGCTGTCGGAGTTGTAAGCGGCGAGGCAACTCTTCAACCTGCCCCTGCTTCGCCGTGACAGCTTGAATTCTTGCCCTGCGAAAAACTCTCATGCGAGACAAACGCAAAGTCCGTGTCGACTTCCGCAAGAACCGCGAGAAGATCACGCGCCTCGGCAACCTTGCTCGGCAGATGGGAGACGAAGCGGCCACAGACAAGGCGCACGATCAACTCGCCGGCAGCGAGCGACTTTCAGGCAAAGGACGACTCAGTCGTCGCCGCACGATCATCGCGGCCGCAGGGGACTCCGCCGGCGGCGAAAGCCCGCAACGAGACATTGATGTCTCGAAATGTCTGACCGGGCGAGTGCTCAGTTCCGCTGGACTGTCAACCGTCGTGAGATGCGCGGACGGCCGCCGCTTCGAATGCACGATTCGCAAAGTCCTGCGGACGATGTCCCGCGACGAACGAAGCATCGTCATCACCGGCGACGAAGTCCTGTTTCTGCCGGAGAGCAGCGACAAAGGTGTCATCGAGCGAGTCAATCCGCGGCACGGAGTGCTCGCGCGCGGCAGTCAGAACCGCGAGCACATTTTGGTCGCCAACATCGATCAAGTCGCCATCGTCGTCTCCGCCGGCGAACCGGCACTCAAGCCGCACCTGGTCGATCGCTTCCTCGTCAGTGCCGCGAAGGGAAATGTCGGCGCGATCATCTGCCTCAACAAAGTCGATCTGGTCGATCCGGCGGAACTGCAAATGCTCTGCGGCATCTACGGCCAGATCGGCAATGAGGTCGTTCTGCTCAGCGCCGAACGCCGACTGGGACTCGATCGACTGCGAGCCGTCCTGCGAAATCGCCAGACCGTCATCGCGGGGCAAAGCGGAGTCGGCAAGTCGTCGCTGCTCAACGCGATTCAGCCCGGCCTGAGCCTCCGCACTGGCGAGGTCAGCGACTGGACCAAAAAAGGCAAGCACACGACACGCAACGCCGAGTTGTACGAACTCGAATTCGGCGGCTGGGTCGTGGACACACCCGGCATCCGCCAAATGGAACTCTGGGATGTGCATCCTGAAGAACTCGAAGGCTACTTCGTCGAGTTCCGGCCGTTTGTCCGCTTCTGCAAATTCCCGAATTGCCGCCACCTCCACGAATCCGGCTGCGGCGTGCGATCCGCAGCCGCACGCGGTTTGATTTCGACGCAGCGGTTCGAGAGCTATTGCAAGCTGGTGCTCGGCGATGGGGATTAAGGAAGTGCTTTGTCGTTCGCGCGGCCGTCGATAATCTGTTGTCCGCTCGATCGCCCCCGGCAAACCGATTGAGCGACCTGTTTCGACAATTGTCTTTGGGGCCTCGCGTCATGTTGACCGCATTCGAGCGACAAGTGAGCTGGCTGCATCAGCGCCGGGACTGGCTGCGGTGCGGAGCTGGCTTGGCCGTCGCGGCGGCGAGTTGGCCAGCGACGTTGATGGGACGAACGGATCCGACCCGTCCACGAGAACAATCCGTCGGCACCGCGAAATCGTGCATCCTGATTTATTTGCTCGGCGGGCCGCCGCATCTGGACATGTTCGATCTCAAGCCGGACGCGCCAAAGGAAGTCCGCGGGCCGTTCTCTCCGATCGCGACCAACGTGTCGGGAATTCAAATCTGCGAGCTGCTGCCGCAACTGTCTCGGATCACGGACAAGTTCGCCTTGATCCGCTCGGTCAGTCATCCGAACAGCAATCACACGCCGATGATTTACTACACGCTGACCGGCCGGCCAACGGCTCAGCCGCTGCTCGACAACGACATCCGCCCGCCGCAGCGTAGCGACTTCCCGCACCTCGGCTCGGTCTTGGCCAAGTTCAAACCGGCAGCGACGTCATTGCCGGGATACATCGCTCTGCCCGAACTCGCAATTCGCAGCAGTACGATGGGAGAATTCAAACGAGCACGCAGCCCATTGCGAGGCGGCAGCGCGGGGTTTCTCGGACCAAAGTTTGATCCGTTGTCCGTGAACGGCGAACCGGGGACGCGCGAAGCGATCCCCGCGTTGGCCTTGCCCGACGGAGTTTCCGCCGACCGATTGGAGTCGCGCGCGACATTGCTATCGCTGCTCGATCATCCCGCACGATCGTCCTCCGCGCGAGCCATGCACGACATGCAACAACAAGCGGTCTTGCTGACCGGTGCTGCCAATCGAGGCACACTCCCCGCGTTCTCGCTCGACAACGAATCGGCCGAGCTGCGCGACCGTTACGGCCGTCATCGCTTCGGCCAGACCATGCTTCTGGCTCGACGGCTGGCCGAGGCCGGCGTCCCGATGATCTCGATTCACTTCAACGAGATGACGGTCTGCGATGGCTGGGACACGCACAGCAAAAACTTCGACGCGCTGAAAAGCGAACTGTTGCCGATGGTCGATCAATCGCTCTCCGCGCTGCTGGAAGACCTCGATCAGCGCGGCCGCCTGGATGAGACGTTGGTCGTCTGCCTGGGCGAGTTCGGCCGCACTCCGAAGATCAATGGCAACGCTGGCCGCGACCACTGGGGCGACTGTGGCTCGGCGTTGCTGGCCGGCGGCGGCATTCGCGGCGGGCAAGTCTTGGGCGCGTCCGACTCGATCGGGGCCTATCCCGTCTCAGACAAAGTGGACCCCGTCGATATCCACGCGACGCTCTACCACTGCCTCGGCCTGGAACCGGAGTTGAAAATCTACGACGAACTGCAACGCCCGTGGGACGTCTCCACCGGGCAAGTGCTCTCGCGACTGCTGTAACTCACCAAGGAAATCGTGATGACCACCCGACGAAGCTTTCTGAAAACCGCAGCGGCGACTGTCGCTGCGACCTCTTTGCCAACTTGGTATTTGGAGGAGCTTGCCACACCGACTGCTCATGCCGCAGACGATCAACCGGCGATCGCATTGATTGGCTGCGGCGGTATGGGTCGCGGCGACGCGAAGAACGCCTCGCGATTCGGCCGAGTCGTCGCGGTGTGTGACGTCGATGACAATCAGATTGCCGAAGCGAAGAAGCAGTGGCCCGACGCGGAAACCTACAAAGACTTTCGCAAGGTGATGGATCGGCAAGACATTCAAGCGGTGGTCTGCGGCACCGTCGATCATTGGCACACGCTGGTCTCGCTGGCGGCGCTGCGGTCCAAGAAGGATGTGTACTGCGAAAAACCGCTGACGCTGACCATCGGCGAAGGGCAGCATTTGGTCAAAGCCGTTCGCGACACTGGCCGCCTCTTGCAAACCGGCAGCCAGCAACGCAGCGACAAGAATTTTCGCTTGGCCTGTGAACTCGTTCGCAACGGGCGGATCGGCAAGCTGAAGCATGTCTCGGTCTGGCTGCCCAGCGGCCGGCGCGAAGGGCCGTTCAAGACGACAACGCCTCCCGCCGGATTTGATTGGAACCTGTGGCAGGGCCCGACGCCCGAAGTCGAATACGTCCCCGAACGCACTCACGTCACGTTCCGCTACTGGTGGGAGTACTCCGGCGGCACGATGACCGACTGGGGTGCGCATCACAACGACATCGCGCTGTGGGGCATTGGTGCGGAGCGGAGCGGTCCGGTCTCTGTTGAAGCGAAGCCGAAAATCGAAATGATCCCCGGCGGCTTCAGCGCCTTCAGCGAGTACGCCGTCGATTACACCTACGCCAACGGAGTGACACACTCCTGTCACAGCACGCCCGCCAACGCTTGGAACGGCGCGGTGCTCGATGCGAAAGGCCAGCAGCACGGCGTGAAGTTCGAAGGTTCCGACGGCTGGATCTGGGTGACTCGCGGCAAGATCGAAGCCAGCGATCCGGAGTTGCTGGTCACACCTCTTCCATCGAATGCCGTTCGGCTGGCCGAGAGCAACGACCACATGGGAAACTTCTTCGACAGCATCAAGTCGCGCAAGCCTCCGATCTGCGAAGCCGAAATCGGCCACCGTTCCGCGACCGTCTGCCATCTCGGAGTCATCTCACTGCGCCTCGGCCGCAAACTGCAATGGAACCCGCAGGCCGAGCAATTCGTCAACGACCCAGAAGCCAACCGCTGGCTCACTCGCGAACTGCGCAAGCCGTGGAAATACGAGTCGGTGTGATGGCCGGACAGTTCATCATCGGGACCACAATTCAGACGGTCGGCCGGCGCTGCGCTGGTCCCACCCGACTCTGCTACTCGACGTACAGAAACTCGTTGCTGTTGAAGAGCACTCGCGCCAAGGTTGGCAGGCCGTGCTGTGTGGCGAACGCACGGAGTTCGGCGATTTCCAAGACCGATGCCTTCCGTCCCAACATTCGCTCGACGATGCGTGCGACGTCTTGATCGGAAACGCTGGTTGTGTTCTGTCGCTGCGTCTCCGCCATCCGTTCCGACATCCGCAACATGAACGAGTTGTTGAGCAGCGACAGTGCTTGCAACGGCGTGGTCGTCACTGCGCGGCGCGGGGTCTTCGTGGACGGGTCGGGACAGTCGAGCACTTCCAGGAAAGGATTTCGTCCCGAACGAACCCACGTCCGGTACAGGCTGCGGCGATGAAAACTCACCCCCACCGGATCGAGGATGTCGTAGAACTGCGAGTTGAACGTGAACGTCGTGAAGTCGTGATAGCCCGGACCACCGACGGTCGGATTCAGTTCTCCCGCGACGCTGAGTACGGCATCGCGCAGAGTCTCGGCGTCGAGACGCTGCGGGCTTTTGCGCCACAGCAGGCGATTGCCGGCATCCTTTGACGCCGCGTCGACTCGCGGACGTGACGACTGGCGATACGTCGCCGAGTTCACGATCAGACGATGGACGTGTTTCAAACTCCAACCGTGGTCGATCAACTCTGCGGCGAGCCAATCGAGAAGTTCCGGGTGACTCGGCCGCCCGCCGTTGAAACCGAAGTCGCTGGGGGAATCGACGATCCCCACGCCAAAGTGGTAATGCCACAGTCGATTGACGATCACGCGGGCAAACAGGGGATTGCGACGGTCGGTGATCCACGCGGCCAGCGCCTGGCGACGGTCGGACTCGGCAGCGTCCTTCGGCAACGAGAACTCGAAGGGCGACTCGTCCTGTCTGACCGTTGGACGCCGAGAGTCAAAGGCCGACAGGCTGCCGCCCGTGACCTCGTCGGCCGGGGTCGTGGGATTGCCACGCAGCAACAAGTGCGTGATTTCGGGACTTTTCGGAGCGACCGAATAAACGCGATTCTCGCTGGCTCGCGCGAGCTGCTTGCGGAGGTGATCGGATTCGAACTTCAGTCGCGTCCGATCGGACTTCGCCGACTCTGGCAAACGTGCGACCAATTCCTGCTCAGAAATCGCGTCGGTGAACACGCCCGCCGACACGGCGACCTCGTCGGCAGTCAAAGCGCGGTCGTACAGGGCGGCGCGGTCGATGGCGGCGGCGAGCATTTTGTTGCCACCGACCGGGCCGTGTCGCAGGCCGAAAACGATCTGAGACTTTTCCGGCTCAAACGTGATCGGCCCGTTGCTCTTGTACGACTGGCCGTATGACTGGCCGTTGCGGTAGCCGGTGATCGTGCCGTCGGTGTCGTACACGATCGCCAGATGCACGACCTGTTTGTCGGCCTCGGTCTCTTCGGGAGCTTGAAAACTCTGCGTGCGAGCGTAGCCGTTGCTGCCGGCCATCCAGCGATTCGGTTCTCGTTCGGCGAAGACGATCGAGTCGAACGTCGCGCCATCCAGTGTTTGCAGCGTGATCGCTCCGCCCCCCGTTTGATTTCGGTGATCGAGCCGCAGCGAGACTTCAAGCGTTTTCTCTTTGATCGGCTTCTTCAGCGGCTCGGTTGCTGCAAACGCCTGCCGTCCGTTGACGAGCAGCGCACCATCCTTGAGCTTCGCTCCGTTGGCCGTGACGTGCAGGTCACCGACGGAGTCTTTCAGATCGTCGTTGAACTCCCAGCGAGCGATCGGTTGCTGCGGCGGAACTTTTTTGTTGATCCGCGTGCGCCGTTCGGCAAGGATGGATTGCCGAGTCGCGGCTTCGATCTCAATCAGCCGCGCCGTCAGCTCATTCAGTTCACGATTCATGTCGGCGACGATCTTCTGCTGTGACGCACGCCACGCCTCGCTGCCGACGGGAATCTCACGTTCGCCGGGACGTACTCCCGCCAGGACGGCTGACATCCGGTAGTAGTCACGAGCCAAAATCGGATCGAACTTGTGATCGTGGCAACGAGCACAATGCACGGTCAGGCCAAGAAACGTCTCGCCGATCGTACTGACGTAGTCTTCCATCTCATCCTGTCGCACGACCGCGCGCATCGCCGCGCTTTGCTGCGACTGGCCGACCTCGTCGTAGGCCCCGGCCACGAGCAACCCCGTCGCGATGACCGCTTCGGGATCGTCCGGCCGCAGCACGTCGCCCGCCAATTGCAGTCGGACGAACTCGTCGTAGGGCATGTCGCGGTTGAAGGCGTTGACGATCCAATCGCGATAGCGCCACGAGTTCGTCCGCAACTTGTCCCGTTCAAAACCCTGGCTTTCGCCGAAGCGAATGATGTCCAGCCAGTGCCGCGCCCAACGCTCACCGAAGTGCGGCGAATTCAGCAACCGGTCCACCAGCTTTTCGTAGGCTTTGGGCGAGTCGTCCTTTTCAAACTCCGCGATCTCGGCTGGCGTCGGAGGGAGACCGATCAAGTCGAGTGACAGACGTCGAATCAGTGTTCGCTTCTCAGCAGGCAGCGACGCTGACAATCCTTCTTGCTGCAATCGAGCCAGCACGAACGGGTCGATGGGATTTTCGATTTTTGATTTCTGATTTTTGATTTCGGGAACATCTGGTCGCCGGATCGGTTGAAGTGACCACCAGTCGTAGCCGGCGCGAGCGTTCGTCGTGAACGCGAACGGATCAATCGGCGACGTCCCCCACATGGCTCCGCCGTCAATCCAGCGTCGCAGCAGTTCAATCTCTTCCTTCGCCAGCGGCTTTTTGGGAGGCATCTCGCCATCGCGCACCCGCTGCCACAACAAACTGTCGGCCGCCTTGCCGGGAACGAGTGCCACACCCGACTCGCCCCCCTTCGTCGCCGAATCGGCGCGCGAGAGGTCGAGCTTCCCTTTCGCCTCGGCCCCACTGTGACAATCCAAGCAACGGCGGACCAGCAGCGGAGCGATCTCTCGGTCGAATGGCTCCGACGCAGTCTTTTCGTCCGCTTGACCAACCGCTCCGCCGATCACCAACGTCGTGACCAGCAGAGCAGAAAAGAACCTCGATCTCTCGGCCACAATCAACCTCCGACATCCGACGGGCTGCAAATCGCCGCTTCGTTTCAGGTGACGGATTCTGTTACGATGACGCCCCGACCAGCAACCCTCAACGAATTCTTTGGAGCACGGACATGAGCACGGTCCAAGACATTCTCGATCATGCGCTGCGATTGCAGCCGTCCGAACGAGCGACCATCGCCAGCCAATTGCTGGCCAGTTTGCCCGATGACTTGGAAGTGTCCGAGTCTGGTATCGAGTCGGCTTGGGCGGATGAGGCGAATCATCGGTTGGCGGAATACCGTGCGGGACGCGGCCGCGCCGTCGAATGGAACGAGGCTCTGAGTCAAGTTCGAGACGCTCTGCCTACAGGAAAATCATCGTGATCGTCATCCACCTTTTGGACGAAGCTCGCGATGAAGTTCTGCAAGCGGCGTCCTGGTATGAAGGCGAGAAATCGGGCTTGGGGTTGGAGTTGATCCAGGAACTCTCTGAGACATTGCGATCGATTGAACAGCGTCCGGATCGTTTTCCGATGCTTGAGACGCGAGGTTCGCCGCGTCAGCGCCGAGCGATCTTGTCGCGGTTTCCGTACATGGTCATCTACGACATTGATGGCGACGAGGTCTTCGTGACGGCATTTGCTCACACCGCTCGCCGGCCCAATTATTGGCGTCATCGCCGCAAACCGCAGTGAGGTCGTCGAGTGAAAATCGCTCTGGCACAACTCAATCCGACGGTCGGCGACTTGCAAGGCAACGCCGCGCTCGTCCGCGCTGCCGCAGACAAGGCCGTGACGCTCGGAGCCGATTTGCTGGTCACGTCGGAGTTGCTCATCAGCGGTTATCCGCCGAAGGATTTGTTGCTGCGGGAAGGCTTCGCTCACGCTTGCGACCGGGCGGTGAGTGCTTTGGCGAAACAGTTGCCGCGCGGGTTGGCGGTGTTGGTCGGACATCCGACGAAGTGGGGCGTGACCGAAGGGCGGATTGCGAATGCCGCGAGCTTGCTGCTCGATGGCGAGGTGCTCGACACGATTCACAAGACGCTGCTGCCGAATTACGACGTGTTCGATGAGCAGCGCTACTTCCGCCCCGCCGAGCGGGTGCGACCGATGGAATTGCGGGGCGTGAAGCTCGGCGTTCACATCTGCGAAGACGCTTGGTACGGCGAGCCACATACATTTTATCACGACCGGCCGCTGCAACAGTTTGATCCGGTGGCCGAGCTGGTTTCGCTCGGAGCGGACGTGCTCATCAACCTCTCGGCCAGTCCGTTCGAGAAGGACAAGCCACATCGCCGACTGCACATTTTGCAGCGGCATGTTTCGCAACACCGCAAGCCATTCGTATTCGTCAACCAAGTCGGCGGCAACGACGACCTCGTCTTCGACGGCAACAGCCTCGCTCTCGACTCCGCCGGCAACGTGATCGAACAACTCGCCCCATTCGCGGAAAATCTCCAACTAGTCCCTCTCCCCTTGGGAGAGGGTGGCCGAAGGCCGGGTGAGGGCCGATCAACCGGACGAATTCCATCGGACGCGACAGACATCGGAGCGTCAAACGCCGATGTGTCCCTCACCCCAGCCCTCTCCCAAAGGGAGAGGGGGCCGGACAGTGCAACTCGCCCGCGCGAGGCCGATCTGCTCGATGCGCTTGTTCTCGGACTGCGGGATTACCTGCGAAAAACTGGCTTCAAAGACTGCGTGCTGGGACTGAGCGGCGGCATCGACTCGGCGCTGGCGGCGTACATCGCGGCACAAGCGGCGGGCAAGGAACATGTTCACGGACTGCTCATGCCTAGCCGGCACAGTAGCGAGCACAGTGTCTCGGACGCAAAATTGTTGGCCGAGAATCTGGGCATCGATCACGCGATCATTCCCATCGACGAGATGCACCGCGCCTACGAGGCGACGCACATCGTCGGAGCGGACCTCGCGAGTCAGCCGGGCGGTCTCGCCGATCAAAACTTGCAGGCTCGCATTCGCGGAGCATTGGTAATGATCCGCAGCAATCGGCACGGTTGGCTCGCGCTGGCGACGGGCAACAAGAGCGAATTGGCAGTCGGCTACTGCACGTTGTACGGCGACATGGCCGGCGGCTTCGCGGTGTTGTGCGACCTTTTCAAGCGCGACGTTTACGCCGTGTCGCGATACATCAATGACGTCCGTGAAGGTCGCGAGGTCATTCCGCTCAGTTCGATCACGAAGGCCCCCAGCGCGGAACTCGCGCCGGATCAATTCGACCAAGACACACTGCCGCCGTACCCGGTGCTGGACGCGATCCTCGAAGGGCTGATCGAACGGGAGGAGTCGGTCGCAACGCTCAGCGAAAACGGAACATTCCCGGCCGAGACGGTGCGTTGGGTCGCGACGAAACTGGATCGCAACGAGTTCAAGCGTCGGCAAATGCCGCCGGGAATCAAACTCACGGCACGAGCCTTCGGCAGCGGCCGACGCATGCCGATGGCCGCGAAATTCGACTTCGGAGGATCTCCATGAGCACCACCATCGTCCGCACGCCCGCCTCGCGATGCGAGTTCGGTATCGCGTTCACCGACATCACGCCGCCGGTCGGGATGTATCACCGCATGTGGGGCGCGGCGGCGCATGATCGCTCGACCGGAATTCATCGGCCGCTACGAGCAACCGTCGTCGTCATGCGGCCGCTCGTGGGGCAGGTTTCCAACCTGCCCGGCAAGCAGTCGACGGGCAGGTTGGAAACCTGCCCCACGAAAACCGTACTCGTGTCGCTCGATCACTGCTTGCTGCGAGCGCCAGAGATGGAGGCCTTGCTGAGCGAGACTTGTCGGCTCACGGGATTGAACCGGTCGGAGTTGCTCGTCACGTTTTCGCACACGCATTCGGCGGGATATTTGTCACGCGACCGAACCGATTTTCCTGGCGGCGAACTCATCGGTCCGTACCTCGACAGTTTGCCGAGCAAGATCGGCGAGGCGTTTCGAGCCGCTCAGATCAATTCACAACCGGCGACGCTGACGTACGGTTCGACAACCTGCGAGATGGGCTGCCAGCGAGATTATCTCGACGAGGCACGCGGGCATTACGTCTGTGGCTTCAATCCCGATGAGGCCGTGCCGTTGCCGCTGAATGTGGTGCGAGTGACTGCGGCCAACGTGGTGCTCGCGACGATCGTCAACTATCCGTGTCACACGACGACGCTGGCGTGGGAGAACACGCTCGTCAGTTCGGATTATGTTGGTGCGTTGCGAGAGGTCGTCGAAAGCGAGACGAAATCGCCTTGTTTGTTTCTGCTCGCGCCGTGCGGCGACATTGGGCCGCGAGACGGCTACGTCGGCGACACGTCGATCGCGGATTGCAACGGGCGACAAGTCGGCTTCGCGGCTCTGAGCGTCTTGGCGGGCATGAATCCGGCCGAGACCGATCACGTCTATCAAGGCCCCGTCTTCTCCGGAGCGACGCTCGGAAACTGGCGTCATCAACCGTGGACGGCCGAGCGATTTGCCGGCACCGCGAACTTCCAACAAGCGACGATGATGGTGCCTCTGCCGTACTTGTCGTCGTTGCCGAAGCTAGCCGATGCCGAAAACCTTCATCGCCAGTTGATCGCCGATGAACGAGCGGCTCGCGAGGCGGGACGCGGCGAAGAGTCCGCCACTTTGCGAGCGAAAGTCGAACGTCAGCGCCGGTTGCTGGATCGCATTCGGCCGTTGCCGCAGGAGGAAAACTACCCGCTGCCGGCCTGGGCTTGGCAATGGGGCGATGCGTTTTGGATCGCCGTCGAAGGGGAACCGTATCACTTCTTGCAATCAGAGTTGATCCGCCGCTTCCCGCATCGGCCGCTGATCGTGATCACATTGGCGAATGGCACGAACGTCAGTTACATGCCGACTCGCGAAGCGTACACGAAGCCGCAGCTCTATCAGCCGGAAGTCGCGCTGGTCGCACCCGGGGGATTGGAAACGCTGACCAACGCGATCGGCGGGAAGTTGTTGGAGTGGGATCGTTGACATAGTAGACGAGTCACTCCGTGACTCGAAAGTTCCGGTCACGGAGTGACCGGACTACTTTGGCTCGCGGCGTTTGACGAGCGTGATTTCATTTGCGACGGCGTTGTGAGACACCTCGTCCACAAAGCAATGAATGAGCAGCAATCCACGACCGCTGGCCTTGGCGAGATTCGCTTGGTCGCACGGATCGGAAAGCTGCGCGGGGCTGAAGCCAAAGCCGTCATCACGGATCACGAACTTGGCCGACTCGCGAGTGAGGCTCGCGGCCACATGCACTTGGCGGTCGCGATACGGTGCCTCCTGCGAACGATTCTGAGCGAAGTCAAACCAGTTGCGTCCATCGGCGTTACGCAGCTCCGAACTCAGCTCCAGATTACCGTGGTAGATCGCGTTGGTCATCGCCTCCGAGAGTGCGATGCCCAGGCGGAGCTGAGCGGTCTCGTCACAAAGCTGCATCAGTCCGACACAGTCTTGCAGATGCGAGACCAAGTGCGGCACGACTGACAAATCGTTGTCGAGCACGAACCGCAGTTCGTTGGTGACGAGCTCGTCGATCAGTTTCCGATGCCGAGGGTTTCCTTTCGCAATACCCAACACTCGTTCCACGCACGGGACAAGATCGGAGTCGATCCGGCGCTTCGGGATGTAGCCCACGGCACCGCGATGCAGAGCCTCGGCAGCGACGTCTTCGCTGCCGTACTCGGTGATCAGGATCGTCGGCACTCGTGGGAATCGTTTGCGAACCTGCTCGACCAATTCCAAGCCGTTCATCCCTGGCATCAGCATGTCGGTGACTACGACGTGCGGCGGCTGCCGACTGATCGCTTCCAGCGCCGCGATTCCTTCTGCGACGATCGTCACCTCAAAACCGTGAGCTTCCAGCACTCCCTTTAAGAGCACGCTTTGGCTGTGACTGTCCTCGACCACCAAGATGCGACTCATACCGGTTGTCCCTGCCCCAGAATCCGTGATGCCTCCGCGAAGGACAGGAGAATAATGGTGAGACAATCTCGTCGAAAGCGGGCCGAGCGGAATTCGTGTCGGAACTGCCGCAAGACGACGGATTGTGCGGGCAAGATTCTTGTCTTCCGAGCATCCAATCCCGCTCCGCGTCTTGCAGAGGAAGAATGGCTCGGAAACACTGTTGCCCCCGCCCATTGGCCTGCCTGGGATTCTGAGATGCGTTTGTCGTCCGCTCGAATGCTGTCACCTGCCGTTGTGGTCGCGGTGTTTTTCGTTACGGACACGCCTCGACTGCCCGCCGCCGACGTCTCGTTTTCGCGTGACGTGATGGCCGTGCTCTCGAAGGCCGGCTGCAACATGGGCACATGTCACGGCAACCAGAACGGCAAGGGAGGCTTCAAGCTGTCGCTGCGTGGCGAGAATCCCGACGCTGACTTCGTCACGCTGACGCACGAGCAAGTCGGCCGCCGAGTCAACACGGTGCGGGCCGAGAACAGTCTGCTGCTGCTCAAGCCAACGATGACCGTGCCGCACGAAGGGGGCAAACGGTTCGACGAGGACTCACCGGAGTACGAATTGCTCCGTCGTTGGATCGCAGCGGGAATGCCCGCGACGCCGCGCGACGAGCCAGCACTGCAAGCGTTGGAGGTCTCACCGCTCGAACAATTCCTCGTCGAGCCGTCGGACTCGGTGCGACTACGAGCGATCGCGAAGTTCGCGGACGGATCGACGCGAGACGTGACGCGGTTGGCCTGCTTCGATCCCGCGCAACCAATCGTCGCCATCTCGGTCGATGGTGTGGTTCGACGCGAACGATTCGGTGAGGTCACGGTGACCGTCCGATATCTCGATCAACAGGTTCCCGTGCGGCTGGCATTCTTGCCGGCGCGACCGGGTTTCGTGCCGAAGGCTCCGACTCCAGCCAACTTCATCGACGAACAAGTCTTTGCCAAACTGCAATCGCTGCGAGTCAACCCGTCAGAGATTTGCGATGACGCGACGTTTTTGCGCCGCGCGAGCCTCGACTTGCTCGGCCTGCCGCCGACCGCTTCCGAGTCACGTCAATTCACGCAGGACCAGCGGCTCGACAAACGGCAGCGGCTGATCGACGAGCTGCTGACTCGGCCAGAGTTCGCTGACTTCTGGGGCCTCAAGTGGGCCGATCTGTTGCGTGTCGAAGAAAAAACGCTCGACCGCAAAGGGGTCGCGACGTTCCACGCCTGGATCCGCGACAGCGTCGCCACGAACAAGCCGCTGGACGTCTTCGTCCGCGAACTGATCGCCGCACGCGGCAGCACCTACGAACATCCGCCCGCCAACTTTTACCGAGCGATGCGCGACCCGATCACGCGATCCGAGACCGTCGCTCAAGTCTTTCTCGGCACGCGACTGCAATGCGCGAAGTGTCACAACCACCCGTTCGATCGCTGGACGCAGGCCGATTACTACGGCTGGGCGAATCAGTTCGCTCGTGTGAAATACGAAGTCCTCGAAAACAACCGCCGCGACAAAAATGACTCACACGAATTCGACGGCGAACAACTCGTCCTGATTGCCGACTCTGGCGAGATCGATCATCCGGGGACGGGCAAGCCGGTGAAGCCCAAGTTTCTGGAGCCGAAAGCCGATGGCCGACAGCCGACAGCCGCAATACCGTTTTCTCCCGATCGTTTACTCTCCGTTGCCGACTGGCTGACCAGCCCGAACAACCGCCGCTTCGCGGAAGCTCAAGTCAACCGGATCTGGTTCCACCTACTTGGCCGCGGCATTGTCGATCCGATTGACGACTTCCGAGCGACCAATCCGCCCAGCAATCCCGCGCTGCTGGCCGCGCTCACCGACGAATTCGTCGCGCACCGCTTCGACGTGCAGCACTTGATCCGCACGATCATGGCCTCGCGGACGTACCAACTCTCCGCCGCTCCGAATGACACAAATCGCGAGGACGAATCGAACTTCTCGCACGCCGTCATCCGCCGCCTGTCCGCCGAGCAACTCGCCGATTCGTTCAGCCAGGTGCTCGGTGCGAAGCTGGACTTCAGCGGTTATCCCAGTGGCACACGCGCCGCGCAATTGGCCGGCGTCCGCGCCTTTCGGAGGCGTGAATCCGGCCCGTCCAGCGGCGATCAACTGCTGACCATGTTCGGCAAACCGCCGCGGCTGCAAGCGTGCGAGTGCGAGCGTGCTGACGATCCCACGCTGTCGCAGACGTTTCAACTCGTCAGCGGCCCGGTCCTCAATGAGTTGTTGGCTCGCTCCGACAATCGCCTGCGCGACTGGCTGGAATCCAAGTCCGATGCGGACGCGCTGATCGCCGATGTCTTTTGGACGACCCTCAATCGCGCACCGCTCCCCACGGAATTCGCCGCCACCAAGAGGCATCTCGTGTCGTCCGACAACCGCCGAGCCAACTTGGAGGACGTCGTCTGGAGCCTAATGTCATCCCCCGAATTCGTGCTGCGGCACTGACCGTATTCGTAGCCCGGACGCCCACGTCCGGGAGATCGGCATTTCGCAACCAACATGCGTCAGCATCCACTTCGAGAATAATCGCCATGTCGGCCATCGATTCGCTACCAACGCTCGTCGCCGATGACTCGCCGAAGGCAGTCGCTGCGAGCGATCGCCGCACGCGAGACGCGGGCATGTTGTGGATCGCCGTCGCGGTGCTCGTGCTATCATTCACTCTGCGAATCCGCGCCGATCAACGTGTCGAGTTGCCCGGTCTGAGCGACCTGCCCGCACCGGAGATGTGCGGCTCGCGCCTGTGGCTGGGCATCGAGTGCCCCGGCTGCGGCCTGACGCGCGGCTTCATCCGATTGGCCAGCGGAGACTGGTCCGGCGCGATCGCGCTCAATCGAGTCGCCCCGCTGCTGGCATTCGCGGTGCTCGCTCAAATTCCGTATCGGCTGGCGATGCTGTTCGGCTGGCCGCCGGCCCGACGCTTCGCCGAATCCACTTGGCCAAGTGCCTTTGGCTGGGTGCTCATCGTCGCTCTGTTTGGCAACTGGCTGCTGAATCTGTTCGGCGTGTGACCCGACTCATGGTGCCGGACTGCGAAATGGATTGACAATCCGCACGCCGTCGTAGTCCGCGCCGTCGGCCATGTCCTCGCTGTAGAGCGTCGTCACACCCGCTTCAATGCAAGCCGCGACCAAGAGGCTGTCCCAATGCGACAAGCTGTAGCGCGCGTTGAGATCCAGCGCGGTGTGGATCACGTTGCGAGTCGGCAGAACCAATTCAAACGACTCTTCGATCTGTGAGAACAATCGCAGCGTCTCAGCACGGGAGATGCGACCGGCGAATTCCCAGCGCCGCAGGCAATTCAAGAATTCCGCAGCAACTTGCCACAGCAGCAGTGGATCGGTTTCGGGCAGACACAACTCCGCTAGCAGTTGACTGGCTTGCTGTTGTTTCACTGGTTCATCCGCGTCCGCAAAATAGACCAGCACATTGGTGTCAACGGCGTTCATGAAGTTGATCCCGCGTGAAATGGAGTCCGCCGGAATGAATCGGATGCTCCCGTATCAACTCCAACAACCCATCCATTCCTCGCCGTCGGCGCTCGCGCCGAGCCTCTGCGGTCTCCTCCACTTCCAGAACCACTTTCACCCGTGAGGCGTTCGGCAGTTCGAGCGGCTTGTCCAATTTCAATTCACCGTCCACGACGGTTCCCATCACTTGAGTCGTCATGATTCCTCCTGGGAAAAGACGGCGACATCGTAGCCCGGATTTGGCGAACGCGGGAATGCCGTTTTGATTCGTCATGTAGGTTGGGACTCCGTCCCGACCGGCTCGCAAATGGTCGGGACGGAGTCCCAACCTACCTCGCGGCAGATGGAGCAACCAGCCGCACATAGTCCACGCCGACCATGAAGCCGACCGCGTCCGCGTGCTTGCCGACGATCTCGAACGTCAGCTTGTGCAGGCCCTTCGACAGCTTGTGAGGCTCAAAGTTCAGCACTCCGGTCGTGATGACGTCGGGCGTGTTGAAACAGTCGATGGGACTGCCGAGCGTTTCGTCGTCGATCCGTACTTGGACGAGGCCGTAGTCGCGAGCCTTCGTCAGCGCGAATTCCAGCGAGTACACGCCATCCGCCTCGACGGGCAATTCGAGATCGAGCCGTGCCCCTCGCTTGCCGCCGGTCCACCACAGGTGATCGTCGCCGCTCCATTTGTCTTTCGTGAAACCGCCCATCTTTTGGCCGGCCGCGTTGCCTGCGGAGACTTTCAGAATCTTGAGCGACTCACCTTCGAGAGCTTCGGGAACTTTGCCGGTCTTCGAATCAATCGGTGACTTCGGCCCACGCAACGCGACTTGCGAGGCGCTGCCGAGGTACGCGACGAGGTCACGCACTTCGTCCGGAGTCAGCGTGTTGAGTTGCCCTTCCGGCATGATCGACAACTCGGAGAGTTTGCGATCTTCGATGTCGGACTTGGCGATGACGATCGTGTCGTTGATCGTCCGCAGCGTGACGGCGGAGTCGGTTTCCTTCGTGATCAGCCCGCTGACCACTCGGCCATCTTTGGTTTCGATGATCGTCGCGCGATAGTCCTTGCCGACGATCGACGACGGGTCGAGCATGTTTTCCAGGATGTAATCGAGGTTCGCGCGGTTCGAGCCGGTGATGTCCGGGCCGACCTTTTGGCCTTCGCCGAACAGCGCGTGGCAGTTCTGGCACGTCTTGGCGAACAGCCGCCGCCCGTTGCTCAAGTCGCCATTTCTCACACGAGCCGGCGTGAGATTCGCCTTGTGCTTGGCGATCAGTTCTTGCTTGTCCTTTGCCGTCGCCCGAAACTCGCCCCACACGGACTTGATGCGAGCTTGCAGCTTCTCATCGTTGAATCGCAGCAGCGATTGCACGTTGTAGGCATGCAAATCGGTTCGTGCCAGAGTTTCCTTTTCGATCGCATCGAGCAGGGCCGCCGCGTAAGTCGGCCGCGTGCAGAGCGTGTTGATCGCGTCTCGCTTCTCGGCCTCGGTCAGCTTGCCGTACTGAGCCAGCACGACGCTCGGCGTCTTCGCATCGTCGAAGCCGGAGAGTGCTCGCAGCGCAGCGCCGCGCAGTGCGGTGTCGGCCACCGCTGCCTGAAACGCCGGAGCGGCGTCCTTGTCTCGGCCGCGCACCAGAATGTCGAGCGCTTGCTGACGCTTGGCTTCTGGAGCCTTCGCGTCCGCCAGCAACGCTCGCAACCGAGGCAGAATTCGTTGATCGCCGAAGATCACGGCGATCTGATCCGCCTTGTCGCGCATCGCGGCGTCGTCGCTCTTCGACAACGCTTCGTAAGCCGCCGTCCAAGCCTCCGGCTGCGGAATGTTCACTCGCCCTTCAAACGCGGCGAACATTTCGTCGAGCACCAGTTGCCGTGGCAGCGTCTCCTTCGTCAGAGCTTCAATGACCGCGTTGAGCGTGCCGTTCTCCGACGCCGCTCGCCGCACGATGAACCGCGAGAGCTTTTCGATCTTCGACGCACTCGCCATCGCCAACGCCCGCGCGGGATTAGCCGCCACCAGCGGCTCGATCCCGTACCAATACATCAGCGGCAAATTGTGATCGTCGGCGTCGTCGGCGTGACTCAGCATTGCGGCGGCGATTTCCCAGCGTTGATCGAACTGTATCCGCTGCAGCGCACTTGCAAGATACAGTCGCACAAGCGGTGAAGGATCGTGCGTCGCGGTCATTTCAAGAATCTTTGCCGACAATGAATAATCTTCAAATGCCAACTGAATCGCCCACGCTCGAAGGTTCTCATCGTTGTGGCGGCGAAGATCGTTGATGACGTTTAACCAAATCTTGTCCAGTGATTTCCGAAACGCGGATTCTGTTGCTGCATCCGCTGAGTCAGAGTTATGTGAACCACGGATCGCTGTGACGATTGCATGCAACGTCCACGCCAAACGGAGCTGATGCTTCGGACCGTGTTCCTCGTGATAAAGCTCCGTGAATGCAGTGATGTCGTCGCCTGACAAGTCACCAAGCGCGGCTCGCTCTTGAAGGATTCGTCTGGCAGTGCGGACGTGCCAGTCATTTGGATGCAGTTGCCGTTGGAGGAGTTCTTTGTTGGAAAGCTTGGTGAAATCGACCAGTGGCGGCGCATTGGTGGCCGGTTTCGCATCAGGTGCATCGACGATTGCGGCCCGTCCAGATGGGGACCGGCTTAACCAAGTTTTGTCGATCGCTTTCGTGTATTTCACGTTGTAAATCCGCCCGTTCGTGCGGTCCCAAATCTCCGAGTTCGTGCGGTGGCAGGCGTTTTTGTCGTACCAGTCGATGACATACACGCTGCCGTCGGGACCGGTCTTCAGGTTGATGCCTCGGAACCAGCGGTCGTTGGCGATCAGTAGATCCTTGCCGTGCTTGCCGACGTAGCCGGAGCCTTTGCGAACGAGCAGATCCTGATTCACGCGGTTGCCGTGGATGTTGCTCATGAAGAGCGTGTTGCGGTACTGCGGCGGGAAATTGTCGCCGAGATAAATCATCGCTCCCGCGTGAGCGTGCCCGCCACCGGCCGCCAGCGTGTCGGTCGGAGCGTGCGGTTCGTGGCCCCACCAGGCGTGGTCGCGCAAGTTGCCGACGTAATGCTGATGGTCGGCGATCGTCTTGATGTCTTCAAAGAAGTATGGATCGAAGTGCTGACCTCCCTGCCGCTGATACTTCCCTCCTTGGATGATGTGGTAAAGATGAGGAATCACGCAGGCGGTGATGAAGGCGTGACCGTGCTCGTTGAAATCGACACCCCACGGATTGCTGCTGCCGTGAGCGAAGACCTCGAACACATGCTTCGTGGGGTGATACCGCCACACGCCCGCGTTCAAACCTTGCCGTTGCTCGGCCGGCGTACCGGGCTTGCCGACCTTTGAGTGCGTGAAGACGCCGTGACAACCGTAGAGCCAACCGTCCGGTCCCCAGATGAAAGCGTTGAGCGTCTCATGCGTGTCCTGCCAGCCAAATCCGTCGAGTAGCACGGTCGCGCCGGCGGGGACGTCTTTCGGGAATTGCAGATCGGGAGCCGGTGGCTCCGCTTTCATCGGCGGACCATCCGGCTCGTCATCCCCGTTTTGATCCGGAATGAACATCAAATACGGAGCCGCGCCGACCCACACGCCGCCGAAACCAACCTCTAAGCCGCTGACGAGATTCAGTCCTTCGATGAACACTTTCCGAGTCTCGTGGTATCCGTCGCCATCCTTGTCTTCGAGGATGACGATCTTGTCTTGTCCTTGGCCATCCTTCGCTCGATTCGGATAGGTGTAGGCTTCCGCGACCCAAATTCGACCGCGCGAATCGAACGTGAACGCAACCGGCTGATGCACCAACGGCTCACCCGCGACAAGCGATGCTTTGAAGCCCGGCGGTACGGTCATTTGCTTGGCGGCTTCCTGCGGCGAGAGTCCGTCCGCCATTGCGACCGGCTTCTTCTTCAAGGGCTGAGCTTCGAGCCACTCGTCTTTAGAGACTTTCTTCGTTCGATGTCGCAAGACGTGCGAGCCGACCATCCCGCCCGCGATGATGTCCGGCAGTTTGTCGCCATCCGTATCGGCGATGTTGAGCTGCCGGCCGATGCCCGCTTCACCGTCGGCGAGATACGGAATCCAGTCGATGATTGGTCCGGGGACGGACGAATCCAGCTCACGTTTCGTGCGTTGGAGCTTGAACCAATACACGACCGCTCCGGCATCCCACATCGGTGACTGGCGGTGATGCGACCAATACGTCTTTCCGGTGACGATGTCCTTCAGTCCGTCACCGTCCATGTCGTGGAGTTCGACCGCGTGCGGTTCGGTGAAGAGTACGCCGTAAGGATTATCCTCCGGCTTATCTCCCATGATGACGTGCTTTTTGAAGGTGATCTCGTCGCCATCTTTCACCTGCTCGAACCATGCCAGCCCAAACGTGTGAGCGGCCAAGCTGGTGATGACATCGTTGTCGCCGTCGCCATCGACGTCGTAGGCGAACATGTCCGCGCCGCCCGGCCCGGCGAACTGATACTTGTGGAACGTCCACAGCGGATCGCCGTCCAGCGATTTCGGTTGTTCGTACCAGCCACCTTTCCAGATCACGTCGGCTCGGCCATCGCTGTTCACGTCGCCGACACCCAGGCCATGCCCGAACGGATACTCGCCGACGGCCTCCGAGATCGGATGCCAAGTCCACAGCTCGGTCGGTTTCTTCACGTCGAATGTCGCAAAGCCAAACTTGCCGTTGTGATTGCAGGCCAATTCCGGTTGCTTGTCGCCGACGAGATTCACGAACTGTGGTGACTCGTTGCCGATGCCATCATGCACCTTCTGCGTCTGCCAATGATTCGTCGCCTCAAGCACCTTGCCTTCGCCCGGATTCACATAGAGCACCGCCGCTGATCCGGGCAGGCCGACACTGACGAGGTCGCTCCAGCCGTCGCCGGTGAAGTCGTAGACCCAAGTGAAGAAGTTGGTTGAGTAGCCATCACGGTTCTGAGGCTTCGGCGCGAAGATCTCGCGTCGGACTTTGAACTCCGGCCCTTGCCACCAATACGGCCCATGAATCGCGTCGAGCTTCCCGTCGCGATTCAGGTCGCCGAAGTTCGCCCCTTCCGAGAAATAGATATCGGTGAGTTGCTGCCTTTCAAACGAATGCAGCGTGTAGTCCTGAGCGATCGCGGTCGTACAGACGGCGACCATCCAAACAGCAAGGCAGAGCGCGAGCTTCTTCACGACAAGTCTCCCGATGACGAAGAATTGGAATCGGAGCATTCTCAAACTGACGCCTCGCTCTGCCAAGGTTAGGCGGCCGGTTTCTGACACAAGCCCGAAGTTTTTGGCAGATTGAAAACCGGTGACTTGGCAAGGCTGCCGGCGAAGTCGGTGCGGACAAAAACGTCTTGATGCGTTTTTGATGCGCTTCCGCCGTGTCTTAACCCCGTTCTGATGCGGGGTGCGCTACGATCGCTCGACCGCTTTACGACGGATTCAGCCACGTTGTGGTGGACTGGCATTTCCGGGCACGCATCTCTTTCTCGGATGCGGCTCGCCATCGCGGCAATCAACGAAGGATGAAGTTCGATGTCTCAATCTGACATTCCGAGTGGCCCTCCCAGCGAGCGGAAATTGGCTCGCGCGGCGCAAGTAATCGTCGTCAGCAGCGTGATGTTCTCGTTCATCTCGTACTGGCGGACGGCAGCGGTCGTGCTCTGCGATATGTCGAGCACGGTGTATTACATTGGCGCGATCGTCGAGACCGCGATCGGCAAAGCCGCGCCGTGGTTCATCGTGGGCGTGTTGCTGTTCAGCTACGCGATGCGCGCGGTTTACATCGAAAGCTGTGCTCTGTTCGTGCGCGGGGGCGTCTATCGCGTGGTCAAAGAGGCGATGGGTGGGTTTCTGGCAAAGCTGTCGGTCTCCGCGTTGCTGTTTGACTACATCCTGACGGGGCCGATCAGCGGTGTGTCCGCGGGGCAGTACATTATCGGGCTGGGGTTGGAAGCAGCGGCTCGATTCGGTGGCATGCAGTTCGACGAAGGGATGCGGCTGGCAATCAAGAGTTGGGGCTCGGTGCTCATCGCGTGTGGCATCACGCTGTACTTCTTCCGACAGAACCTGATCGGCATTCACGAATCGAGCGGCAAGGCGATGAAGATCATGATCGCCACGACGGTCATGGGTGTCGTGATGCTCGTCTGGTGTGGCGTGACGTTGGCCGTCAAGGGGCCGGTGAATCCGCTCCCGTCGATAATGCCCGATCTGCACAAGAAGGTTGAGCTCAACGAGGCGGGAGAAGCGGTCCCCAAAATCAGTGCGGTGACTGGCGAGCAGGAAGACCCGCTGGGCTTTCTCGGTCATTCGCCGGCATTGTCTGATCCCGTGCGCGATCCGACGAGTTGGCTCAGTCTTGTCGGCTTGATTGGAATGGTGATCGCGTTCGGGCATTCCATTCTGGCGATGAGCGGCGAAGAAACACTGGCTCAGGTTTATCGCGAAGTCGAGGCACCCAAGCTGCCGAACTTTGAGAAGGCGGCGTTCATCGTGTTTCTCTACAGCCTGTTGTTGACGGGCACGATGAACTTTCTGGCGGTCTTGCTGATCCCCGACGACCTGCGCATGACGCAGTACTACGACAACTGGATTGGCGGTCTGGCCATGCAGATGGTTGGACCGCTGGAGGTTCGGCTGTTGCTGAATGCGTTCGTGGTGGTCGTCGGCTTTTTGATTTTGTCGGGAGCGGTCAACACGTCGATCATCGGTTCCAACGGAGTGCTCAGCCGCGTGGCCGAGGACGGCGTTGTGCCGGATTGGTTTCTCAAGCCGCATCGCCGATTCGGCACGACGTCGCGAATTCTGTGGCTTATCACCGGCTTGCAGCTCTTCACGATCATCGTTAGCCGCGGCGACGTGATCCTCTTGGGCGAGGCCTACGCCTTCGGAGTTGTCTGGAGCTTCGTCTTCAAAACGCTCTCGATGGTGGTCCTGCGGTTCAAGAATCGCGAGCCGCGCGAGTTCAAAGTGCCGGGCAACATTCGCGTGGGCAACGTCGAAGTGCCGGTTGGTCTGACGCTGATCTTTCTGGTCGTCTTTGTGTCGGCCGTGGCGAACTTGTTGACGAAACAAGTGGCGACGGTCAGCGGGCTGATCTTCACGGCGGCGTTCCTGAGCATCTTTCTGGTCACGGAGCAGTTGCACGAAAAGCGTCTCCGTGGCGCGAAGCACACTCATCTGGATCAATTCAACCAGCAGGTCACCGAAGAAGTCAGCGACGTGAGCATGGGTCTGTCCAACACGTACCACAAGTTGGTTGCGATCCGCTCGACACAGAATCTGTTCATGCTGGAGAAGGCTCTGGCGGAGACCGATCCGCTGACCACCGACGTCGTCGTCATGACGGCGAAGGTGGCTCCGCAAGGCAGCGAAGTGGGCACGGGCGAGTTGGCGCTGGATTCCTACGACCAGCAACTGATGACTGCCGTGGTCGAGCGGGCCGAGCGGGCCGGCAAGAAAGTTCTGCCGTTGATCGTGCCGACCAACAACGGCCTGCATGCGGTGTTGAAGACGGCCAAGGACATTCGCGCTCACGAAGTCGTCCTGGGGGCGTCGAACAAATTCTCGGCCGAAGAACAGCTCGACCAGATTGCTTTTTATTGGATCAGCCTGCACGGCGGTCAGCCGCCGGGATTGACGGTTCGCATTCTCAGCCGCGACCGGGACGTCTCCTTCGATTTGGGGGGTGGCAATCGCATTCCAAAAATCAGCGAACGGCAAGCTCGGTCGGTCGCGGAATTGCGAGCGGCCGGAGTCGGCGTGGATCGCGTGTTGCTCGCTCACGACGGCACGACGGTCAGCAGCGACCTCTTCAAGTCCGTGCTGACGATGCTCGATCCCGAAGTCGTTCTGGATTTGGCGTCGGTTACGCCCGCCGAGCCAACCACGAACGGTCACGGAACGGAACAACTTCGACGGGATCACGAGTTGGCTCGGCATCTCGGCCGAGAACTTCAAGTCCATTCGCCGGCTGACCAGCTTGGTCCGGAAATCGTCGAGATCGCTCACGAGGGACATTACGACCTGATCATCTTGGCGTTGTCCGCTGAGTGGTCGCACTCCAGCAGTTCTGCGAGGACGCCATGGACAGACTACGTCTTGCAACACGCTCACTGCCTGGTCTTCTTGGCCGCTCCACCGGTGCTCCCGCCGGAAGTCGCCGAAGAGCCCGCCGATTGATCAGCCGGAACGCGCTAGCGTCCGGTTTTCGCATCAGAACCGGACGCTAGCGCGTTCCGGCTGATTGGCGTTTCGCAAAAGCCGAGTCGCGAAGAGGTCGAAGGAGACAGCGATGAAACCGCGATTCAAATTCCGCAACCCGCCCTTCAAATATCGGGTTCTGTTTGTCGCTGCCTTCCTCGCAGTGCCAGGAACATTGGCCGGGGCGATGGCGAGTCTGTACTTCGGCCGATTCGCAATTTGCATGGGCGTCGGAGCGTTGATCGGGGCCATCGCTGGTGCCTGGCTTGAGGCCGGTGCCGATTGACAATGTGGTGCGACGCTCCGCGTCGCAATTCACGACGCGGAGCGTCGTGCCACAATTTGCCGCTCAACCGCTCTATACTCCACCGCGATGACTGACAATCACACCCATCCCGATGAATCCTCTCTCGCAGCCTGTAGCCACGCTCGCCAGTGCGTGGGCGAGACCGCGAAAGACCCACGTTCTGGCGAACGTGGCTACGGGAATGCGGAACGACTGCTCGTGTGTGTTGGTCCGAGTCCCACGACCGTCAAGTTGCTGCACCGCGCCAAACAGATGGCTGCGGCCTTTGGTTGCGAGTGGCTCGCCGTGGCGGTGTCATCCGGCGGCGAGGGCCATGCCAGCAATCAACGGCGGCAGCACATCGCGGAGCATCTGCAACTGGCCGAGCGACTCGGCGCGGAGACTCGCACGCTGATCGGTTTGAACGTTGCGGACACCCTGCTGGCTTATGCTCGCTCCCGCAACGTCACCCGAATTGTCGTCGGCAAGACCGCACAGCCGTGGTGGCGGCAAATCCTGTTCGCGACAGTCGTCGATGAATTGCTGCAACGCAGCGGTGAGATCGACATCTACGTCATTCGCGGCCAAGGCGAGTCGGACGACAACGTTGAGCCGCCGTCGTGGCACCGGCCGGGCAAGCTGTGGAAACAGTCTCTGGCGACGGCAGTCATCGTCGCCTTGTGCGGACTGTTGGGACGACTGAGCCGATTGCTGGGTTTGGCCGAAGCCAACATCGTCATGCTCTTTCTATTGGGCGTCGTGCTCGTGGCGACGCGCTACGGCCGAGGCCCGGCCATCGTGGCTGCCATCGTGAATGTGTTGGTGTTCGATTTCTTCTTCGTACCGCCGCATTTCAGCTTCACGGTACACGATGCCCAATACCTCCTGACGTTTGGCGTCATGTTGGGCATTGGTCTGCTAGTCAGCACGCTGACCGCACGCATTCACGAGCAGTTGACAGCCACGCAAATGCAAGAGCTTCGAACAGCAGCGCTGTATCGGCTCACGCAGCAGCTCAGTGAGGTGTCTGGCACGGAGTTCTTAATCCGCACGGCCAGCCAACGGCTGCGCGAGATGTTTCCCGGCGAGGTCGTGCTGTTCGCTCGCGAACCGAACGGTTCCCTGTTGCTGCGATTCGGCGAGGACACGAGCGTCGCCGGTCAACCAATCAACACTCAGGCGGCGCAGTGGGTCGCGATGCACAACCAGAACGCCGGCGCGGGCACCGACACGCTGCCCGATGCCACAGCGTTGTTTGTTCCGCTGATCGGAACACGGCAGACCATCGGTGCCGTCGGCATCAAGCCAGATAATTCGCAACGTTTGCTTGATCCCGATCAACGCCGACTCTTGGAAACGTGCGCCAGCTTGATCGCGTTGGCGATCGAGCGCGACCTGTCGTTGCTGGAGGTTCAAGAGTCGCAACTGAGCGTTCAAACCGAGCAGATGCGGAGTTCGTTGTTGAGTTCCGTGTCCCACGATCTACGCACGCCGTTGGCCGGGATCGCCGGTGCCGCGAGTTTGCTCGCCGAACAGCGAGAGCAACTCCCCGCCGAACAGCAGCACGAGTTGGCGGTCTCAATCCTCGATGAAGCGGACAGACTCAATCGGCTGGTTGGCAACTTGCTGGATCTGACGCGGCTGCAAGCGGGCGCGATTCCACTGCAACGGGAACTGCAACCGATCGACGATGTCATCGGCGTTGTCCTGCGGCGAATGGAGCGACAGCTTCGCGATCACTCCGTGCAAACCAACGTGCCGGTCGATCTTCCGCCGGTGCCGATCGACGAGATTCTGATTCAACAGGTGCTCATCAACTTGCTCGACAACGCGACAAAGTTCGCACCGGCTGGCTCGCCGATTGAGCTGTCGGTCACTGCCACGGAATCCGCGTTGGTCGTGGAGGTCGCCGATCACGGTCCCGGAATCCCGCTTGGCCAAGAGCAACGTCTCTTTGAAAAGTTCGTTCAAGCCGACCAGCACAAACGCAGCGGCAGTGGTCTGGGCTTGGCGATTTGCAAAGGCGTGGTCGAACTCCACGGCGGACGCATTGAGGCGCTCAATCGCACCGACGCCGACAGTGGCGCGGTCTTTCGATTCACGTTGCCGTTGGCGTCCGTAGGAATGCACAAGGCTCAGCACAATGGAAACCCATCATGACCGCCTCCGCCCCCGTCATCCTGGTCATCGAGGACGAAGCCCCGATTCGGCGATTCGTGCGGATTTCGCTGGAGGCCGACGGCTATCACCCGATCGAAGCGACCACCGGCCAGCAGGGACTGCGCGAAGCCGAGAGCTTGCCGCCCGATGCGGTGATCCTCGACTTGGGTCTGCCGGACGTCGATGGATTGGACGTCATCCGCCGCCTCCGTTCGTGGTCGCAAGTGCCGATCATCGTGCTCTCCGCCCGCGGACGAGAGACCGACAAGATCGCGGCGCTGGATGCCGGAGCGGACGACTATCTCACCAAACCTTTCGGTGCCGGCGAGTTGCTGGCCCGCATCCGCGTGGCCCTACGGCACCGTCGACAAACGTCGGACGCGGCCGACAGCGCGGTGTTCCAAGTCGGTGAATTGAAAGTGGACCAATCCCGTCACGAGGTCTCTGTCGGGGACCGCGAAGTGCATCTCACGCCCACCGAATTCCGGCTGCTCGCGGTCTTGATCCGCAACGCGGGAAAAGTGGTGACTCATCGCCAACTGCTCAAAGAAGTCTGGGGCCCCGACAGCGTGCAGGAGTATCAATACCTGCGCGTCTACATGGGCCAACTCCGCCGCAAGCTCGAAACGGATACGACTCGTCCGCGTTATCTGCTCACCGAGGCGGGCATCGGTTACCGTCTGGTCGATGAGTGACTGCGGACATGGGATCGCATCATTTCTTGCCGACACAGACCAGATTTTTGGCCGTTCGCAGAAAGAACCGCCCTTGCGAGATCGCCGGCGAGGCATAGACCTCTTCGCCGAAATCGTTGCGAGCGAGTTCCTCATAGGCGGCTTGCGTGGCGTCGAGCACCAGCGTGCTGCCCGCTTCGTTGGTGAAGAAGAGCTTTCCATCGGCCGCGACCGGTGAGGCGGTGAACTTGTCGCCGAATCGTTTTCGCCAGACCAGCTTGCCCGTGTGAGCGTCCAGGCAGGAGCCGATCCCCTTATCGTCGGCGAGGTAGTACCGCTCGCCGACCAGAATCGCCGAGGGGACGAACGACGAACCGCGATCATTTTTCCAGACGACGTGCGAGTCGGTGATGTCGCCGCTGCCGCCGGGTTTGATGGCGAAGTGCGTTCCGTTCGGGCCGCTGACGACGAACAACATTCCGTGACCGAACAGTGGTGTCGGCACGCACTCGCGCGCGAGCCCACGCAGCGTCCACAAACGGCTGCCGGTGCGCGGATCGTAGCCGTCCAGTTTTTCTGAGCCGCTCAGGACTAACTCAATTCGATCGCCGCTCGGCACGAGTTGCGGCGACGACCAGCTCAACCAAACTTCGGGACGATCTGACTTCCAGCGGTTCGCTCCCGTTTGCTGATCGAGTGCGATGACATACGACGCTCCGTAGTGATCGCACTGCACAATGAGTTTGTCCTCAAACAGCAACGGCGAACTAGCCGCCGCGAACCGATTCTCGAACGGGCCGTATTCCTCCGCGATCGCTCGCTGCCACAACAACCCGCCGTCGAGATCAAAACAAAACACATCACCGGTCCCAAAGAACGCGAACAGCCGTTTGCCGTCCGTCACCGGCGAGGGACTCGCCATGCCGCTGCGTCCGTAGAACAACGTCGGCGCGGTTCCCCACAACCGCTGATGCCACCGTTCGCGCCCGGTGTCGCGATCAAAACAAATCACATGCAACTCGCCCTGATCGCGCCCCTCCGAAGCCGTCACGAAAACCTTGTCACTCCACACGACCGGATTCGACGTGCCGATTCCCGGCAACGGCATCTTCCACAAGACGTTCTCCGTCGGAGACCACGTCGTCGGCACGCCGGTGTCCGACGTCACGCCATTCCGATTCGGCCCGCGCCAACCGGGCCAGTTTTCGCCGCGCACCTCACGGCCAGACTCAAACGCGATGAATGCCAGCAGCACCGCAATGACGGAAATGAGCTTTGATGACATGGATGGCCTCGAAACAAAACCAAAAAGACAGGGAACGCTAATCGGCGCTAATCCTCGCTAATCACGCAACCGAGGTGTCTGTCTCATTAGCGAAGATCAGCGAAGATGAGTGTTCCAAAATCTGATTCATGGCAGCGCCGGTTTGAACTCGATCCCGCGCCCCTGCTCATCGCACAGCCGCAGTTGCAGCGACCAGTTGTTGGGGACTTCGGGGTCTTTGTGCTGTGGTCCTTGGCAGACTTTGACCAGTAGCGTGTTGCGGCCGGCCTTCAATTGAATCGGCGTGACGAAGCGGTCGAAGCGGGTGCCGTTGAGCCATTGGTCGCGACCGAACACCTTCTCGCCGTTGAGCCACACCGAGCAATTGTCGTCCGCTCCGCAACGCACTTGAGCCGCTTGCTCGCGCGAGACGTCGATCTCCGAGTACGCATAGCCGACCGCCTCACGCGTCGTGTCCAGTTGTTTGTTGAGGTCCAATTGGCCGAGCGTGTCGGACTCGTGATGTCTATTCCAAGCGATTTCCGTTCCGCCTTGACCGAGATACTTCGCTTGCAGGTCGACTTTTCCTTCCGGTTCAAAAACCTTCGCGAAGCCGGTCTTCTGCGGAGCGTCGAACGGACCGACCAGCCACCACTCCGTGACCAAGCCCAAGTGCTGCACAACATCCGCCGACTCACCGAGCGACTTCAACTTCGCCGCCGCCTGCGTGACTTGCGTGCTGTCACGAGCCGCCTCGAACGCCTTGCGGAACTCGGCCTTCGCGGCGGTTTGATCTTTGTCCTTCAATGCTCGGTCACCCGCCGCCAGCGCGAGGCCGACCGCTTCGTACCGAAACTCAGCATCGTCCAGCCGTGTCGGAATCCAACCCTCGCGAAACGCCGGTTCCAACTTGTCGAGCAATCCCAGCACCAACCGCCTTGGCCGGCCGACGCGTTTGGCATCGCTGACGTATTCCTTGAAAAACTCGACCGGCCACTTCGTCCCATCTCGCGCCAGCTCGCGAGCCACGATCTCTTCATAGACCGTTCGATACCAATTCGCCGCGACCGCATTCGAGGTATCCATCGCCGCAAGCAATTCTGGCAAGACCTCAACCCCCCGCTTCGCCAACTGATCACGAGCCACGTTCGCCGCCACCGACCCTTCTCCCTGCGGCCCCGTCTTCGCGATCACGGCCAAATGCGGCCCAGGATCGTCGGGCGGGACGAGCCCGCCGAGGCCCACCAGCATCAAGCAACCAACGATCCACTTCACGACAAGGCTCCTGTTAGCAGGGAACAAACGGCAAACGGATCGACATTCTGCGAGTCAACCGTCGCCGTGCCAAGCGAGGGAACCACCCATGCACGAAGAACTCGCTGATGGCAACGACAACTGTCCGACCTTGGCCAGTCGGCGGACGTGAAGTCCCAGGAACTTGTCGCAGCGTTCGGCGTCGTGGACAATCCCCGCGTCTTGCAGATCGTCAGCCTGAGCTTTTTGTGTGACCCGTCCGGCTTGAGCCACGGTCACTTGGTGCGAACTGCCTTTTTGAAGCGGAGAATACCCATGTTTCGGAATGCAGCTTTTCAGTGGAATCGAAACGACCTGCCGCAGTGGAGACATTTTGCTTGGCACGCGATCTTCGCACTGTTCGTCCTGACGCTGCTCGCACCGTCAGAGGCCGTCGCACAAGGCAGCAAGAAAAAGTCCCGCTCAACCACAACGAAGTCGAACGAGCCAGTCGCCAAGTCAACCGAAAAAGAAAAAGACGCGGACGACGGCGAGCTGAAGTTCACCGCCGAACAAATCGAGAAGGCCAAAAGCAAATTCACTTCCGCCGAAGAAGCGTTCAGCGTAGGAGCGGCTCATTACAACAGCCGGAACTTCGCAGCCAGTCGCGAGCCTTTGGAGGCGGCCTTGATTCTCGCTCCGAGCAAAGACATCGAGTACCGCATCAAGGTGTATCGGGCATTGACGTCGTCGTATCGCCAACTCGAAGTCGTCGAACCATTTATCGAAGCCAGTGAGTACATCATTCGATACAGCGATCGCGGTGCCGAGCAGTCGCTCACACGCGGGTCACTGTTGTCGTTCATTCATGAGCGAGGCAAAGTCGACCCGTTCATCAAACGGCACGAGGAGCGTCTGAAGAAGA
>CAMDPK010000044.1 GCA_945904015.1 Candidatus Kuenenia stuttgartensis
CGCAATCCAAAACTCTTGCTGCTGCTCCGTCTGCCAATGTCCCATCGCCATTCCCAGCTCCTCCTGCTCGCGAGTCCCTCAAGGTCGCAGATCATAGTGCCCTGTCACACACGTCAAGCCAACGACGGCTTTTTCAACAGGCTGCTAGCCCACATCAGGAGAACTCACATGCCACGACCTAATAAGACCAAGTCTCGAATTCGCAGTGGCCGTTTCAAGTTCGGCAGCGGAATCGCTGGCGAGTTGATCATTTTGGAAAAGTCCGCGGATGCTTTTTACCGGTTCTTTAACGGTGGCCAACAGACGTTCAACGTCAGGACGACACTTGACGGGGCGAACACCGATTACCCTGTCGAAGCGAATTGTTCGGTGGACTTGCAAGTGCCACAGGATGGCAAAGTCAAGATTCAGAAGTTGAACGCCGCCGACGACGTCGAAGGAGTGTATGAGGCTCCTGGAGTTCGGAATGACGTTGCAAGTGGACGATTCAAGTTTCCGAAACGGGCGGTCACAACAACACTGATTGTTGTTGGCGGCAATGTCCAGATATTTCGCATTCTGAATTCTGGCGTGAACTCAATTAACGTGGGAGCGAATGGTGCCGCCGCTCGGGAACTCAAGCAACACTGCTCGTTCGACGTCTTCGTCAAAGGTTCGGATGTCACGGTCAGCAACGAAGTTGATGAAGCGATTCAAGGTGTCTACGACTTGCTGAACGAGAATGGCGAGGCAGACACTCGCAGTGGTCGCTTTAAGTCCGATGCGGACTTGCCCATTATCGATTTCAAGGTGTCAGGCCCGTCACTCGCCGTCATTTATCGGATTTACAATTCAGGTGAAAATAAATTCAGAGTATTGCGTGGAACGTTTGACCTCGGCGTGGTTCAACCCAACACTTCCATGGAGATTGAAATCCCCGGCAATGGTCAACATCGAACAATTATGATCAACCGCGTTGACGATCTGTCATTCGAGGGAGTTTACGAATTTCTCGGCGTTGCAAACTAAACCGAGAGTTGGTTCGGAAAGAATTCTTTTTCCCGACGCACGGAGACCAACATGCCGTCACTGAAGTCCGACGACGAACTGAAACTCACCCGGCGGTTGTTCCTTCAACATGCTGCGTCCGCGACAGCGGTTTCGGCGACGGTTTACAGTGTTGCCATGAAGACTGATGCGATCGCGCAAGATCGGTCGACACAGTTCGGAGCACGGGGCACCGGTGACGGGATGCCTTACCCCTATGTCGGCGCGTAACCGGAGGCATTCGTGGCCATCGCGAGTGTTCTCCTGGTTTCCGGTTCAGCGAACTTCTCGACGCGCGACGTCTGGGATGGGTATCGGTTGGCGCTTGAGGCTGAAGGGTTGCGGGTCATTCCGTATCCGACGTTCTCGTTTCTCAAAGTGCTGAGCGTTGATGCCGTCTGCAACGACATCATTGGTACCGCGCTCGACGTGGCCAATCAGATTGACTGCGTCGTTTTTGTGGATGGCCTGTACTTTCGCGGCCAGCGAGCGCGCGTTCCGCAATCGTTGCGGCGAGCTGGCCTGCCCACAGTCTTGATTGCCACGGACGATCCGTACGAATCGATTCCCGATCTGGAGGATCTTTATACCTATCGGTTCACGAACGAAATCCGCTTTGCCAAGCGGGGCATTGAGTATCTGCCGACCGCGACGCTCCCGCTGCCGGAAGTCCCACGCGTGCAGCATCCGCGGTACGACGTCTGCTTTCTCGGAACTCTGTTTGAAGATCGCATACCGCTGCTCGTGAAGGTTGCGGAATATTGCGAACAGCAACGACTGCGGTTTCTCGTCGCGGGCAAAATTCTCGATGGTGCCGAACCCTTTCCGAATTTCGCTTGCACCGAAGTCCGGCAGCGCACGATCGACACGCTGGAGAAGTGGGAGATCTATTCCCAGTCGCGAGTCGCACTGAATCTATTTCGCCAGACCGATCAACCGGCGGACTCGCCCAGTCCGCGCGTGTTCGAGGTGACCGCGTTCGGTCAAGCTGCACTGTTGACGGGGCCACAACGCTCCGAGGTGACCCGGCTCTACGGCGACTCGGTGTACCACTTTGACGATGCCGATTCGGCCATTGCTTCGATCAAAGAGGCATTGGCGAATGATGCAGATCGCCGGACAAAGGTGGCTCGTGCCCGCGAAATCACCTTGCGGGATCATCTTTATGAGCATCGCGCGAAAACGTTCATTTCCAAAGTGCGAGAAGGGGAGCACGATCGAGTCTCTGCCGGCGCTGCCGAAGACCGCGTCGGCTGGATCATCGGCTGCGGACGAACGGGCTCCACCTGGCTGGCCGAAATGCTTGGCGAACTGCCGAAGATTCGCCGCTGGCACGAACCATACTTTGGCCGATTCCTGCGACATGTACACGAGCAACCCGAAGAACTCGACCGGCGGGCATCGTTTTTCAATCGACGCCATCAGCAAGTTTGGATCGACGGAATTCGCGATCTGTTCTTTCGCATGGTCCGCGAACGCTTTCCGCAATTCGGCCGGCACAGCCTCATCGTCAAAGAGGTCAACACGCCGGAACTGTACCCGTGGCTGCGAGCCATGTTCCCGACCGGGCGGTTGATTCTGCTCACGCGGGATCCCTACGACATCCTCGATTCGTATCTCGACCTGCAAAAGCCGGGGAGTTGGAATCAGAGCTTCGGTGATCCGAATGCGCCAAACATTGCTGATCGAGTCCGCCAAACGGCTGAGCATATTCGCGCGACGCTGACGCTCGCGGCTGAGACTTTCGAGTCCTTCCCGATTGAGCAACGGCTGATGGTTTCCTACGAAGAGTTGCTGCGAGATCCCGTCCCCAGTCTCGTCGCGTGTGGCGAATTACTTTCCGTGAAAGTGGACCCCGAACGCGCACGGGAAGTTGCAGAACGTCACGCGTTCGAGAGGCATCAGCAAACCGGCCCCGGTCAGTTTCGACGACAAGGCCGAGCAGGCGTCTGGAAGACCTCCGAAAACTTCGATGCGGAAATACTCAGCATCGCCGATGAATTCCTCGGCCTGCTGCGAGGACGCCTGGGCTACTCGTAGAAGCGGTTGCAGAATCTGAGCACGACGCGCGAGTGAGTGGTCAAACGTAGAAAAACAACCACTCGCTTACGCGTCGTGCTGGTTTTGAAACTGCCTCCAGGACGGCTTCCAATTCCGAACTTGGCAAGGCGAGCGTTCCCAACGACCGGCGTGAGGTCCAACGCGCGGTCTTCTTCCTCATCGCGAACCAGAACGAGGATGGCTCGTGGCCATGATCTCCCGAACGGCCAAGAATCAGATGCCCATCATCGACTTCGGCAGCGCTTGGGCAACGCTCGGCCTGACGCGCACCATGCCGAAGTAGAACCTGACGCTCCTCGCGATCGTCAGCCACCAAGTCTGTGGCTATCAGCGCAACTTCTGTTTGACATAATTACGATTGCGTCGCCGGAGAAGCAGCGAGTCAAGTAACCATCGTTGGTCGGAGAAACGCATGCGAATTGTCTTTACTCCAGATGAAGTCAAAATGGCGTTGAAGGCGCTTCGAGATCAATTCACGGCCGCACTTGGGCCACCGCGTGCCGGCGTATGGACTGTTCCACCAGCAACGGCAATTCAATTAGACACCTGGAGAGTGCTTGGGAAACCAACGCTGGGAGCGATCGGATTCGGAAGACCAATGAATAAGAGAAAATGTATGTACCTCTTTCTCGCATCCGACGGAGGCAGTAGCGTCCTGACTCCCACCGTGGAGGTAAACATTCCCGACGGTGGTACGACGCCGGACCGGAAAACGCAGGGCTGTATCTGCGATGAGGGCACTCCCGGCAACTCGACGTTCTGGATTGGGCACCGGGGGACGAGGTTGACCGTTGCCGGAGATCAGCGCATTGAAAAGGAGGAAATTCAGCGGGAGATGCGCGAGTCTGTTCGCGACGGGATTCAGGATGGCGATAAGAAATCCGAAATCATTGTCATCGGTCAAATCGGGCCAACGCTCGTCAGCAAATTGGACTCTTTCGTCGAAGCTGTGCAGCGACTTAAGCAGTCATGGTCGCCGAAGCCATGAAACTCCCTTGGAGAGATTCCGTGCCCCCGACTGACGCGCGACCGACGATTCCGCCTTTGGCTGGCTTGTGTGATTTCGATTCGGCTCAGCGGCCGGGATTGTCGGTGGAGGAGTGCGTGGCGTGGCACAAGCGGAATCACTACGTCCTCAAGCGGCTGTTCGAGTTGCTGACGGCTCGCATTACGGCCGAGCCGCAGTACGAACTCAAAACTGCGTTCAGCCATCACGCCTACCTTTGCGCCGAACACGTCACCGCGCTGCGAACTCGCGTTAGCGAGATGCGAGAACCGCCGCTCGGATTGGAGGAGGTGCCGCATCCCGCATTGGAGTTGTTGTGCAACGAAGTGCTGTGTGCTCCGACGACGGACGAATTGTTGAGGGGCGTGTATGGAGTGCTCGTGCCAGCGCTGATCGACTCATTCGAGAACTACATCGCGACGACGAATCCGTTGGCCGACGCGCCCTCGGTTCGAGTCGCTCGATTCGCACTTTTGGAATTGCGCGAGATGAACGAATTCGGGCGGCAAGCGATCGAGGCCCTCGGGACGAGAGCGGGGATGCTCGACTGGATGACCGATCTCTACGACTGTCTCTTGGCGGCTGGTGGATTGTCTGGTCGACAACCAGAGTCCAATGTCAAATTGCGGCCGGGTTACTCGGCCAAGCCGTTCGAGTTTGATCCGGTGCCCAAGCGAGACGCTCGGTTTCACGATTCGTTCAACGGTGGCGTGAATCCGGAGGCGTTCTTGTACGACGAGCGATTCTCGCCACGAGACAAAGTGCTGATGCTGTTTTACAAACGGCTGCGCGAGATCGACGTGCCGGAGATGATGGCCAGCATCATTCATCAAACTCCGGGCAAGCCGTGGAAGTATTATCGGGACATGTCACGGCAACTGTGGGATGAGGCTCGTCACGCGATGCTCGGCGAGGTCGGCTTCGTCAGCCAAGGGATCGACTGGTCGAGCATCCCGATCAACTTCACCTGGTCGCTGAATCTGAACACGCAGCTCTCGCCGCGCGATCGACATGCGGTGCTTTACTTCATCGAGCAAGGCTTGATGCCTCGCAACGGCAAGCGGTTTGAATGGGAGGTCGCCACCGAATCCGGCATCCCGCTCGCCAAGCTCATTCAGGATTTCGATTGGGCGGATGAGGTGCTGCACTCGCAGATCGGGCGCGAGTGGTACGTCACCGAGTTTCCCAATCTCAACACGGCGTTGAGCTACGGCGATCGGTGCTGGTCCACGATCCTGAGTCAATGGCAGCGATACCTCGACGAGAGCCTGACGGAGCATCGCAACTGGTGGCCGGAGTTGTATCGTTCGGCGTGTGCTCGGTGGGGCGTGACGCCTGATCCGGCGGCGCTCGCGTTCGATCAGACCTACGCCGAGGTCCGCGCCGATTTGAAGGCGATCACCGGATCGGCCTGAGGGGCGACTGCCGACTCGCTGCGAATCCGACAAAGCCGGCAGGTTCTCGTGCTGCTGGTCGAGAGGTCGCGAAATCCAAGAGTTGCTTGCGGAAGGCTTGTTCCGGGTGCCGACAGACAAATCGAGCCTGCTTGTGGGGCGATTCGAATGCGCCAATTTTTCCTTTGGCAACGATTGCTCGTGCGGATTAACTTGTGTTCCACACGTCCCGCAGCGCAGGCATTCCGTCAGCCAGGATGGAAACAGATTCGGAAACTCTCGCCGTGCTTGCTGTCTTCAAAGAATTCTGTTCGCTGGAGCGATTGACTCGAATCGGCGTCCATTGCCGAGTTCGCTGCCGTCGAGCGAGTCGGTCCGTTCGGCTTCCGGCTTGGGCGAATTGCCCATCGAGCCGCGCGCTTGCGGTGTCGTTGTTGGTTCACTTGAGCTTGGCGGTCTGTGCCGCGCTGTCGATGTTGCCGAGCGGGGATCGCTTCCGTGAGATCGTTTTTGAGACCGACTGGGTTGCTCCCGAAGAGACTTCCGCACAGTTCGTCGATTTTTCCAGCGGCGGATCGGCAGCGGCACCGTCTCCTGTCGATGGCGGCTCGACGGGCGGTTTCCTGCCGGAATATCGCAGTCCAGAACCCGACGTCCCCGTTCCCTCTCAGACGGCTCTTGCCAGTTTGATCTGGAACACCGCCGCCGATTCTGATCTCAGCCGCACGGTGGGAGCACCGACCAATCGGGTTGGCACTGGCATGGGGCGCGGTCAGGGCCAGGGAATTGGCAACGGAAAAGGCAACGGCCGCGAAGGTGGTAACGGCAAGTCGTTCTTTGGGCTGGCCTCCGAGGGCAAGTCGTTTGTGTTCGTGCTGGATTGCTCGCTGAGCATGAATCATCCACACGACAGCGATGCCAAGACGCGGTTCCGAAAGATGAAAATGGAACTCACGAATTCGCTCGCGCACCTGCGACCGGACCAAGAGTTTTTCATCGTCTTCTTCAATCACGAAGCGATTCCGATGCCGGCGGAGCGAATGGTGTCGGCGGCACCGGAAAACAAGCAGTACTTTCTGGACTGGGTTGAGCAAGTCCCGGCCCAAGGCGACACGGACCCCACGGCCGCGTTGTTGATGGCTCTGCGAATGCGACCTGACGTCATCTATTTTCTGACGGATGGCTGCTTCAGTGGGCCGGCGAACGACATTGTCAAAAGCATTCAGCAGTCTCGGACGTCGATCCACACGTTTGTGTTCGAGACAATGCTCACCGAGAAGCAGCAGGCTGGACTGGAACTGATGCGTCAGAAAAAGGCGAGTGCGGCCATGACCAAGCTGGGTGAGGCCACCTATCGCCGGATGCGAGAAGTCCTCGTGGCCGAACAGGTGATGCAAGGTTTGTCGCAGAACAACGGCGGCAAGTACCACGTCATCCCGTAGCGCGGGCGATTCGCCAGCTTCGCGATCGAGAAACGAAAACAGCCGCGTTGTCCACACGGCTGTTGCAGAATCTTGGCAATGATCGAATCGAGCATCAAGAATTGACGGCGGCTGGTTCGGTCTGCTTCTTTTGAATGGCTTGATAGACCTCTTCGCGATGCACCGAGACTTCGCGAGGAGCTTCGATGCCCAGGCGGACTTTGTCCCCTTGGATGTCCACGATCATGATCGCGATGTTGTCACCGATGATGATCTTCTCGTCTTTTTTGCGGCTGAGTACCAGCATGGTCCTGTCCTTGGTCCGAGAGGGTTTTGCCTGCGACGGGATTTGAAACTCAACCATGAGCCTCACGTCACAAGGTCCAAAATCGATCGCTGCTTTGAGTCGTGTCCGGACTTTTCATGGCCCGGCGCGGTTCGCCCCAAAAGTAGGTCGACCCACAAAGATGGCGAGCAGCGAATCGAGAGAATCTCAAGATTGCGGGTCCGGCTGTAACGATCACGCGAACCTTGCCAGGATCAACCAGTAGTCGGGACACTCTGAGTCATGCTGACGACGATTGTGATGTCGCTGATTTGCTTGGCGATCGGCTTTGGAGCCGCTTGGCAAATTCGTGGCCGCCAAAAACTGGACGCATTCATCGCGGAAGCTCGCACCGACATGCTGACCGGGCTAAGAAATCGACGAGCCTTCGACGAGGAATTGGGGCGTCAGTTTGCTCAACGGCAACGGCAGGGCGTCCACTTCTCGCTGATCATGATCGACATTGACCGGTTCAAGGCGTTCAACGATGCCCACGGCCATTTGTCCGGCGATCTCGCTCTGCGAACGGTCGCTCAGGTTTTGTCATCGACGTTGCGCGAGATGGACATTGTCTGTCGCTACGGCGGCGACGAGTTCGTGGTCATCTGCCCTGGATCGAAACTGCACGAGGCCGGGGTCGGAGCCGAACGTGTTCGACAGGCGATTGCCGCTCACACGGTGTTCCTGAAACAAGGTGACGCACAGATCACGGTCAGCCTGGGTGTGGCTGAGGTGGTCAGTCCAGAGATCGCGGAGGGGCTGATTCAGCGTGCGGATGACGCTCTGTACGCCGCGAAGCACGCCGGACGAAATCGCGTCCATTGGCACAACGGGCAAGAATGTGTGCCGGCGAGCACTCACTGAGGCCGATCACGAACGGATCAACCCTCGCCGCCGAAGGTGGTGTCGTAGGATGACACTACCAATTGTTGTTCACTCTCCCGATGCCGCTGCGCTGCTTCGATCCAGCGAGACAATTTCGGTTTCACTTCGTCGGCGATGAAATCGAACGACTGCTCACTGCTGATGCGGTTTCGGAGTTCGAGCAAACTGAAATACAAGCTTTCGTGGTCACGATGCAAACGATCGACCATATTCGACCAATTGGGATTCTGCTCACAGACATCGGCGAGGTAGCCCCCTTGGTCTTCGTACTCGAACTCGTTCGGCAGCAGGTCGAGCAACTCTTCCAGAACCGCCAATAACCAGCGGCGAGTTTCGTTGTCAGGCGGTTCTTCCTCCAGCAAGTCGCGAAGATCGCCAATCAGCAGGTATTCCAGCCCGGAATAACGCGCGTACGCATCACGAGACGGAGTGGGACGGGAGAGAGTCATGCGGCGTCCTTTCACAACAGAACCCAGGAAACCGGTCAGAAACCTCGTGATGAGGGTCAACCGCGCAAAATGGTTGTTGGAAAAGATGCCGTGTCAGGTGATGTGATTCCGTCAGCGTTTGGATTCCGGCATCCGCTCGATTCGCAGGTCGGCCTCAGGATAGTCAGAGGATTTTCACCTGCAACAACTTTTCCCAGAATTTTCGGCTCATGGCGAAACTGCTATGGTTGGCAAAGCGTCTCGTGGCTCGATGGCTGGAGTACGATGCGCCCCTCCCACCAAAGCCGACGGAACTTCTGATGAGTGAGACTTCGACGACAGCACCGATGACCATACTTCCCGTGACGACTCCTACGGTCACTCCGGCAGTTGGGTCCACGGAGGTTGGCAGTTACTTCGTCTCGAACTATCCGCCTTTCTCGCAATGGCAATCGGAGTTCGTGCCTGAAATCCTCTCGACGTTCGCCGCTGAGCCGAATCGCGATGTGTCGTTGGGGCTGTATCTGCACATTCCGTTCTGCCGAAAGCGCTGCAAGTTCTGTTACTTCCGCGTCTACACGAATCAGAACGCCTCAGCGATTGAGCAGTATGTTGAGTCCCTGGGCCGCGAAATTGAGTTGCTCGGACAACAGCGTGCGGTCAGCGGACGACAGTTGCAGGTCGTGTATTTCGGAGGCGGGACGCCGTCGTATCTCAGTTCCAAGCAGTTGCTATTTTTGCGTGACACACTGCGGCGGACGATCTCGTGGGATCACGCGGAGGAAGTCACCTTCGAGTGTGAACCCGGTACGCTCAATTTGGAAAAAGTGAAAACGATGAAGGAAATCGGCGTCACGCGCGTGTCGCTGGGTGTCGAGAACTTCAACGATGCGATCCTGGAGGAGAATGGGCGGGCACATCTCTCGCCCGAAATCTTCCGAGCCTACGACTGGCTGCAACAAGTTGGATTCCCGCAGATCAACATCGACTTGATCGCCGGCATGATCGGCGAGACCGACGAGAATTGGCAGCGCTGCGTCGAGAAGGCGATTGAACTCAGTCCGGACAACATCACCGTCTACCAAATGGAACTGCCGTTCAACACGCTGATCTCGAAGGAGATGCGCGAGCATGGTGTCACGTCGCCGGTTGCCGATTGGCCGACGAAACGCCGCTGGGTCAGCGAAGCGATGGACCGTTTTCTTTCCGCCGGTTACCAGATTTCCAGCGGCAACGAGTTCGTGAAGAGCCAGATGACAGATCGTTTCATCTACCGCGACAATTTGTTTCGCGGCACCGATCTGCTGGCGGCGGGAGTGTCTGCCTTCGGGCATCTGCAGGGCGTGCATTACCAGAATTTCGACCGCATCGAGGAGTATCAAAAAGTCGTTCTCGAAGAGGGTCGCCTGCCGATCAACCGCGCGCTGCGACCCACGGCCCATCAGTCGCTGATCCGTGAGTTCGTGCTGCAACTGAAGGAAGGACACCTCGACGCTGCAACTTTCCACCGAAAGTTTGACGTGGATGTGCTGACCGAGTTTGCCGAGCCGCTCCGCAACCAAGAAGCAGCCGGGTATTTGGAGGTCGATGGCGACGAAGTGCGGCTCACTCGCAGGGGATTGCTGCAAGTCGATAGTCTTCTGCCTGAATACTTCGAGCCTCAACATCGGCAGGTGCGATACACCTAGCGGCACGACTTGCTGATCGCGTGCGGCCCAAGGATGCCATGAATCCACACGACGAACTTAAATCAATGGTCGAACTGTTTCCCAGTGTCTCGCCGCTGATCGAGCGCGCAGAGCATGTGCCGTCGGCGATGACGCCGGAGCCGTACAAGACATTGCTCGCACACGAACATCACATGACGGTGGCGATGGAGTCGTTTCACAAATCGCCCGTCGAGGTGCGAGTGCTGGCCAAGCGGTTGGACGGCGACCTCTATTGCCGCAAGATCGTGTTGCTGAAGCAAGACGCCGATCAAGTCGTGCAGTTCGGGATCGTGCGGTTCGATCTGAAATCGGTCTCGGAGCGAGTTCGTGAGGAAATCCTCAGCGAGAAGACTCCGCTGGGGCGAATCTTGATCCAGCACAACGTTTTTTTGCAGATTGCTCTCGGAGCCATTTTGCGAATCACGGCCGGGCCGGGGTTGAGCGAAGCGTTGCAGATGCCGCTGCATGGACAAACCTTCGGCCGGCTCGCGACCATTTTTTGTGACGGCCAGCCAGCCGTCGACCTGCTGGAGATCTCGGCACCGCTCGATAGACGTTGACGTCCGCGCATCAGAATCCATCGAATCGAACAACCGCATGACCGCTCAGTTCATCACCACTCGCCGCGTGGAATTCGCCGACACCGACATGGCGGGGATCATCCACTTCGCGAACTACTACCGGTACATGGAAGAGGCCGAGCATGCCTACTTCCGTTCGTTGGGGCTGAGCATCATGCAGCCGCAACCGGACGGTTCGGTGATCGGTTGGCCGCGCGTGTCGGCGTCCTGTTCGTTTGAGGCTCCGGCGTATTTCGAGGACGCCCTGGAGGTCCGGCTGAACGTCGTGCGAAAGGGAGTCAAGTCGCTGAACTACGAGATCGAGTTTTGGCGTGGCGAAACGCGGCTGGCTCATGGAAAACTGAAAACCGTCTGCTGTTTCTGTCGGCTAGGCGAGCCGTTGAAGTCGATCGTGATTCCGGCCGAGTACGCCGACAAACTCGTGGAAGTGCCTGCTCCGGCTGTGTGAAATTCGTGAATCCGAGACTCCGCGCTCACGATTCGCCGAGCGGCTGCGTATGATCCGCCGCCCTCGCGAGGCATTGCGGAATCGGATCGGCATCGCGAGCAGACAACAGCTTCAAACCAGCGGTGCGGTGAACGACGTGAGCGGCGGCGAATCGACAAACTCTCTTGGTGTTCGACGAGTTAGCCGTGTGCTGATGCCGTTGTTCGTGGCCATGCTGATGCTGATCGCTTGGTCCGATTTGGCGGTGGCCGGTGATCCGCTGTCGGTGCGAATCGGTTTCGATCAGAGCTTCAAGGTCGGTCAGTGGACGCCGATCGTTGTCGAGAACGTCTCGCCGAACGCACAGGCCTGTGAGGCAATTGTCATCGATCCGGATGGAGTGGGTGTGTCGCATCCACTCACGCGGCAGGTCGCTGACGGCGTGACTCGTTGGACCGGAGTCGTGCGCAGCGGTCGATTGGACGGCGGGCTGGAAGTGCGTGTTCGGAACGATGGTCCAACGCCGCTTCAGTCTCAGAAATTACTGGCGTCGCGAGTCCCGAAAAGCACAGTCCCTGATTCTGATGTCAGCGATCCAAACACCTGTTTTCCGTTACGGCAGTCCGAGACAGTTTGGTTGGAGATCGGCACGGCAGTCGAATTATTGAAGCCGGTCGGCGCATTGCACGCGATTCGATCGGAGTCGTTTCCAGACATCGTCGAGATTCCTTGGGCGTTGGATGGCGTCGATGGAATCTGGGTAACCAGCCGCGCGACGTTGAGCGAAACGGCGCGAGTGGAATTGGAACGTTGGCTGTGTCGCGGCGGTCATCTGGTCGTGACGATTTCGATGGACATCGACGAGTTTCAACAGACGCCGTGGGCCGGGCTGCTCAAAAGCGTTGTTGAGCCGCGCGCGCGAACTCGAACGACGGATCTGAGCGGCATCGAGGGTTTCACGGTGCATGGCCGAAAGATTCTCGGCGCGAATCGCGCTCCGGTGCCAGTCACGACGCTGTCGCGGAGCGAAGGCCAAATCTTGGCTTCGTGCCTGGAAGGCCCGCTCCTGACGCGAACCAGTTTTGGATTTGGACTGATCACCGCGTTCGGGATCGATCCGACCGTCGCACCGATGTCGCGCTGGGATGGCCGCACCAATTTCGTGAAGCGGTTGTTGCTCGCCACGGCTGACACAGAGTCGGCGAAGTCACCCGTCCGGTCATCGTTGTCGCAGAGCGGCATCACCGACTTGGCATCGCAGTGGCGAGCCGCGGCGATTCACATTCCAGAAGTCGCGCGTCCCACTTTGTGGGGAGCCTTGGGGTTGTTGCTGGTGTACGCGGCCGTGATTGGCCCGCTCGATTATTTGCTGGTTCACAAACTGCTGAAGCGTCCGCATTGGACTTGGGTCTCACTTCCGTTGTTGGTGGCCGTGACGAGCTTCGGGACCGTCTGGTTGGCCCGCGCGGCAAACGGTGATGTGGCGAAGCTGACTCAGTTGGACGTTGTGGATATCGACACTGTCCGGCAAGAAGTGCTCGCTCGATCCTGGGCGACGGCCTACGCGACGGAAAACACGTTGTGGCATGTCGAAGCCGCTCCAACTCGGCTGTCCGCCAATCACCCGCAGAAGATTCTCAGTTGGCTGGGCTTCCCGGAAAATGCCTCGGGCGGGATGTACCGCGACAGCGGATTTGACATCGGACACGCGGTCGCGCGGTCGGCGGCGGATCGCTCATCGCTCGGCGGCATTCCCGTTGCGCAGTGGTCGTCGAAGTCGTTGACCTCGGAGGCGATCTGGACCTCAGAGAGGCCGCTGATTGAGTCGCAGCTCACCAGCACCGTTGCGGGTGAACTGGATGGCCCCGTCGTGCATCACCTGCCGTTTGATCTGCTCGATTGGGTCGTCGTGATTGACAAGTGGATCTATCGCCCGCATCCGCGGTTTGGTGAGGCGGCCACAATTTGGCGTGCCGATCAGCCGTGGACTCCCAAAGACGAACGTAACTACGGCCGCGAGCTGCGCGGATTTTTGCAACGCACCACCGCGACGAAGAAGCAGAGCAAGAAAGGCTCGGTGCAAGAGGACGTGCTGGTCGAGAAAGAACGCTACAACCCGCTCGTTCTCGATCCGGCGGATATTCTGCAAATGATGACGCTGCATGAATCGGCTGGCGGCAAGGCGTACACGGGACTGGATCATCACAGTTTGAGTGCCTTCGACGTGACGCCGCTGCTGTCGCTCGATCGGGCCGTCGTGATTGCTCGCGTCACAGAGCCGACCACCGAGTGGCAGTTCAACGGCGAAGCTCGCCGCCCGACGAGACATCACGGTTTTGTCCGGTTCGTGTTGCCGGTTCGACGAATCGGCGATGCGTCCGGTTTTCGATTCCTGCCAAAGCTGGAACCCCATGCGCCGACTCCTCAGGAGACGGAACAAAAGCCGAAAGACAAAAACTCCGCCCCCAACGAAACTAAGTCGCCGTGATCGAAACCAACCAACTCACGAAACGCTACGGCGACTTGATCGCCGTCAACAACATCAACCTCAAGCTGTCCGAAGGAGATGTCTTCGGCTTCATCGGCCCCAACGGTTCGGGCAAGACGACCACGATGCGGATGCTGGCGACACTGCTCAGCCCCGATTACGGCGAGGCGTACGTCTGCGGCATGTCGATCTACACACACCCGCAGGAAATCCGCCGGCTGGTCGGCTTCATGCCCGATTTCTTCGGTGTGTACGACGACATGACGGTCATCGAGTACCTCGAATTCTTCGCCGCCGCCTATCGCATCAACGGCCCGGCTCGGCGAGCGATCTGCGAAGAAAAATTGGAACTCGTGGACATGGCCTTCAAGCGGGACGCGATGGTCAACCAGTTGTCGCGCGGACAAACACAGCGCATCGGCCTCGCTCGTGTGCTGCTGCACGAACCGCAGGTGCTGCTGCTCGACGAACCCGCCAGCGGCCTCGACCCGCGCGCCCGCATTGAAATTCGCAACCTGCTGAAAAAACTCGGCGAGATGAAAAAGACGGTCATCGTCAGCAGCCACATCCTGCCGGAACTGGCCGACGTCTGTACCCGAGTCGGCATGATCGAGAAGGGCGTCCTCATCGTGGACGGCTTCGTCGATGAGGTCATGCGCAAAGCTCGCCGCAGCATCCTGCTGCTGATCCGAGTGAAAGATCGCCTCGAAGCCGCCGCCGCTCTGATCGAACAACACCCTGGCGTGCAGTCGCTTGAAATCAAGAACGGGACAATCTTCGCGACACTCAATTCCGACGTGCTCGACTACAGCGAACTGCCAACACTGCTGCTGGAGAGCGGCTTCAAGCTCACGCTGTTCCGCGAAGAAGAGGTCAACCTCGAAACCGCGTTCATGGAGTTGACCAAAGGCTTGGTGCAGTAATGACGTCGCGACTGCCCGCTGAGTGAAACCTCTGCGTCAGTGAGCCGCGAAACGCCTCTGGGCGTACGATTCCAAAAAGCCGCACGACGAGCAACGGAGCGTGCCAATCGGTATCGCTGGGCCGGACTTGGTTCCACGCCAGAAGGAACTTTCCGGAGCGCCGGGAATCCAACTCGCAACAAGATGAGCTCCGTAAGTATGGTCGAGGATGAAGCCCTGCATCATCTCGCCGTCACACTTTGGGCAGTGCTTTCCGACCTCGTCGGATTCAAGAATCGGTTCGCTCATTTCATTCTCCCAAGCAAACGAGACTTCCATCGTTTCCTTCCGCTCCGATCACAAGACATCCCTCACCGACAGCCGGTGACGCGGAAATTCCTCGGCCGGGAACTTGATGTTTTTCGATGAGCGTACCGTCGGCGAGTTTGGCCTCGTAAAGGAAACCGTCTTTCGAGCCGACGAAAACTCGGTCGCCGACGACAACCGGTGAGCTGTTGACTTGGCCGCGAGTGGCCAGCTTCCAGACCCCTTTGCCGGTGGCTCGGTCGATGGCGTGGAGTTGTTTGTCTTGGCCGCCGATCAACACCAGCTTGTCAGTCAGTGCGACAGACGAGTGATACGGCTGGTCGCGCTGCTGGTCGCTGTACTGCCAGACGATTTCTTTCTTGCGCCAGTCGAGGCAGATGACTTCGCTCTCGTGCGTGCCGACAAACAGCAGGTCGCCGCTAACCGCCGGTGATGCGATCAGGAATCGTTCCAGCGGCATGTCGGTGTCTTGTTCGCCGGTCTCGATGTTGATGGCTCGCATGTGTTGGTCGCAGCCGGTCACGAACGTGTGCTTGCCCGACACCGCCGGCGATCCGTTCACGCGATCCTCGGTCTGATACTGCCAGAGCTTCTCGCCGTCGATCGCTTTCAGGCAGTACAAAGAGCTGTCGTACGAGCCGAAGATCAGCCGGTCTCCGACGACATTCGCCGATGCGATGATCTGTCCGTTCGTCGCGAACGTCCATTTCTTCTTTCCAGTCTTTCGGTCGATCGCGTGAAAGACGCCGTCTTCGTCACCGGCAAACACTCCGTCGGCGGTCACAGCCGGAGACGACTGAAAGCCGGGCAGGAAGGAGTTCTTCTCGACCTTGTCGAGTGTCCGATAGGACCACACCACATCGCCGGTCGAGAGCTTCAGGCAGAGCATCTCGCCGCTGAGCGCACCGACAAAAACATGCTCACCGACGATCGCGGCGGTCGAAGTGAACCCATCCTTCGACGTGATCTTCCATTTCTGTTTGAGCTTCGTCGGCAGCGGACTGCTCGCGACTCCCGCTAAGTCGGCCGTGCGGCGAAACGTCGGCCAACTGGTATCGAGTTTCGTCGGTTTCGCCTCTTGTGCTGATGCAGCCATCAACGACGAAAGCCATGCGACTGCGAAAATCGAAATCAAAAAACGGTATAACGGCCATCGGCGTTCGGCCATCGGCTTTCGGCCGAAGACGTGTACTCGCCACTCGCCACTCGCCACTCGCCACTTTTTCATCACATCGCGCATTCGTAGAGCTCCTGCAAGCAATTGACGTCCAGAGGTCGTGGATTGAACTTGCCCGTCCATTGAGCGGCCGCTTCATTGGCCATGACCGAGATCATTTTCTGAGTGACTCCGCAGGCTGCCAAGCTGGTCGGCAGATCGACCAAGTTCGCAAGTTCGACCACACGAGCCGCCAGAATTGCACCGGCTTGGGGATCATCGGCTGAGCACAATCCCGCGTCAGCTGCGAGTTCTCCATAAAGACCGCCGACCGTGCCTGCATTGAAGCGGATCACATGTGGCAACATCACGGCGATGGCGACGCCGTGCGTCAAACCAAGGTGAGCCGACAACGGATTGGCCAGCGCGTGTGTCGCTCCCAGCATCGAATTCTCGATTGCGACTCCGGCGAAATGGGCTCCCAGGAGCATCGCCCCGGCGTCAGTCCGCAGATTCGCCCGGTCGGTGTGACCGGGTTGTTCCTCGCAAATCACTGCGGGAAAGGCCAACGACAACAACTGCCACGCGCGGCGGCTGAATCGTTGCGACAGCGGAGTTCTCGCCGACGTGACGTGTGCTTCGATGGCGTGGCTGATCGCGTCAATTCCGGTCGCGGCGCAGACGGACGGAGGCATCGAGAGCGTCAGTTCCGGATCGAGGATGGCGATTCTGGCGGCGGCCTTCTTGTCACCACAGGCCATCTTCATGTGCGTTTTGGAATTGGCAATCAGGGCGAACGATTGAGCTTCACTACCGGTTCCGGCCGTTGTGGGAATCGCGATCAGCGGCAGCATCGGCCTGGACGCCTTGCCGATGCCCCAATAGTCCTCCATTCGGCCGCCGTTGGTCAGCAGAAAGTTGATCCCTTTCGCGCAGTCCATGCTGCTGCCCCCGCCCAGTCCCACGATCAAGTCGATCTTCGCCTGTTGGGCAGCCTCCAAGCCGCGCTCGACATCGGCGGTGGTCGGATCGTGCTGCACTTCGTCAAAGACGGTGACTTGCAGGCCGGCCGCTTTCAGAGATTCGACCGCGTGTTGTTCGTGCCCCGCTCGCGCCAAGCCTTGGTCCGTGACGAGCAACACTCGCTGGCCCGTCAACTCGCGAGCCAATTCCCCCAGCCGCTTCGAACTTCCCGGACCAAACAGGACTTGAGTCTGTTCGGAATTCAGCGACACCGGCCCTGCCGAATCATCCAGATTGTCGAGCAAGTCCAGCGCAGTCATGCGGAAACTCGTCGGAGGGCGGTTGAGGCGGGGGACACCAGGCGGGAACGCTCAGCGAGCGTGGTCGGATTCTACGGCGACGAGCGAGCCGAGGCCAAGTGCTGCTCAAAACGTCCTGCCGCGGGCGGATCGACGAACGCTTATGGCCAGAGTCGCATCTTTTCAACCTCGGAAAACGGGCGCACGAAACCGATCGATGTCCCCGAAATCGGCAAAGTTTGACAAGCCTCGCCCAACCACGCCAGTTCTGTGAATTGCTCTGGCGGAACAACGTGTCCCCCGGCCGAGGCAATGTTCCGGCGATTGGCGTTGGCTCGTCCGGCGCGTGAAGAGATGCCGGTTGTCCCTCCGATACCGACTGGAGAACCCCCATCGTGGCCGACGCGTCTCGCGTTGGTCCGATCTGACGTTCGGATGCGAGACGCATCCGCCACGACGACACGGAAAGTCACACCATGACCGAACCGCTCACTCCCCAAACCGAAGTTGAAGCCCTGCGGCAGGAAGTCGCCACCTTGCGGCACAAGCTGTTGCAGTCGCAACGCCTGAGCACCGTCGGTGCGTTGGCCTCGTCGGTGACTCACGAGTTCAACAACATTCTCACGACGGTCATCAACTACGCGAAGATGGGCCTGCGTCACAAAGACGCCAACTCGCGCGACAAGTCGTTCGACAAAATCCTCGCCGCCGGCCAGCGAGCCGCGAAGATCACCACCGGCATGCTGTCCTACGCTCGCGGCCGAGGCGACCGTCGCGAACCGTATGACCTCGTCACGCTCGTCCAAGAAGTGCTGGTGCTGGTCGAGAAAGACTTGCAGATGCACCGCGCACGCCTGGAGACCAACTTCTCCGAACACCCGCAAGCCGAAATCAACGCCGGTCAGATTCAACAAGTCCTGTTGAACCTGATCATCAACGCTCGCCAAGCCATGCCCAACGGCGGGCGACTGTTGGTCTCGGTCACGTCTAATCGCGAGTCCGGCTTCGCCGAGATCGGAGTCCGAGACAGTGGCTGCGGCATCGCCGCCGAACAACTCAAAAAAATCTTCGACCCGTTCTTCTCGACCAAACAAGCCGACGAGAACGGCCAAGGCGGCAGTGGCCTCGGTCTCTCCCTGTGCCGCGAAGTCATCGAGGCCCACCACGGCCGCATTCGCGTCGAAAGCACCGTCGGCGTCGGCACGCAATTCACGCTCAAGCTGCCGCTGGTCGCCGCCACGGCCGGCTTGATCGGCCCCAAGAAACCGATGCAAAAGGTTGGCTGATCGCAGCCGCCAACGTCGCCGTCACGCTTCCGCGTGACGAGCCGAACGCTTCACGACCGCCGGAATGTGTCAGCGGTCGAATCTCGATGAAACCTTCGGCTCATCACGCGGAGCGATGATGGCTACAGACAGCGACAGCCAGCTACACTGGCCGCCATGCGACGCCGAGTCCTCATCGCTGGCATGTTCCACGAAACGCACACGTTCTTGACCGAACGGACACCGTGGTCCGCCTTTTCCGTGCGGCGCGGCAATGAGTTCTTCACCGCTCGGGGAGACGGCTCACCACTTGCCGGAGTCTTGGACATCGCTGACGAACGCGGTTGGGAAGTCGTTCCGGCGATCGATGCACGAGCCACTCCCAGCGGAACCGTCGAAGACAGCGCCTTCGAGCAATTCTGGTCCGAACTCCAATATTGGTCCGTCATCGGGGACAAAGGTGAATCGGTATTATCCGGACCAATTGACGGCATTTACTTGGTGCTACACGGTTCAATGGCCACGGAGTCCATTCGCGATCCGGAAACAGAATTGGTTCGCCGTCTGCAAGCGCTTCAAGGCAGCAACCAAGTGCCGATTGGCGGAGTACTCGACTTGCACGGCAACATCTCGCGAGAATTCTCCGAAGCGACACAGGCATTCGTCGCGTACCGCAACAATCCACACACGGATGCCTACGAGGCTGCTCGCGACGGCGCACGATTATTGGACCGCGTGATGCTGCCCGGCCGCTGGCCCGTCACGCTGCACGCGGTTCCGAACATCGTGTGGCCACCCACGGGAGTCGGCACTGCTGACGAACCGATGCGCGTGCTCGAAGCACTGGCACGCGACATCGAGCGCACGCATCCCGACATCGCGGCGGTGAATGTCTTCGCGGGCTACTCATTCGCGGACACGCCCGACACCGGCGTTTCCTTCACGGCCGTGACGTTCGGTGATGCCGACGAAGCTCGCCGCGCGTTGCAGTCGCTCTGCGACGAAGCCACCCGCCGCCGCGAGCAAGGCAACGTCGTGCCGCCGTCGCTCGAAAGCGTGTTGCCGACGATTCAAGCCGAAGTCGCGCGTGGCGAGACGCCGGTCATCATCGTTGAACCGTCCGACAACATCGGCGGTGGAGCGCCGGGCGACATGACGCATGTGTTTCGTGCGTTTGTGTCGCACGGAATTGGCAACTCGGCAGTCGTCATTGACGATGCGGTTGCCGTTGCAGAAGTCTCGGCACGTCCCCTCGGCTGGCGAGGTTCACTGACATTCGGTGGCCGCAGCGATCCACGATTCGATTCGCCGGTGACGTGCGATGTGGAATTGCTCTCCGTCAGCGACGGCCAGTTCACGCTCGAGGACCGGCACAGCCATTTGGCCTCAATGTGCGGGGTTCAAATCGACATGGGGCCGTGCGCCGTAATTTGTCATGCCGGCATCCGAGTCTTGCTGACCAGCCGCAAGACGCCGCCGTTCGACCTCGGCCAGCTTCGCAGCCAAGGGATCATCCCAGAATCGCTCTCGGTGATCGGCGTCAAAGCGGCAGTCGCGCATCGGCAAGCCTACGACCCGATCGCGAAGCACAGCCACACGGTCAACACGCTTGGCCCCTGTACGAGCGACTTGCGCTCGCTGCCGTTCGAGCAAATCCGCCGGCCAATTTTTCCGCTCGACCCGTAGGATGGGCACTCCTGCCCGTCCATCCCCGACGGGACGGGCAAGAGTGCCCATCCTACGCTCACAGAATCGCGTCGATCGGTTGCCCGAAGTCGATCTCCAGCCGCTTGCGGCCGGGGACTTCGAGGCGGCGTGCATCGAGCCCAAGCTGATGCAGCACGGTCGCGTGCAGGTCGGTGACGTAGTGGCGATCTTCAACGGCGTGGAAGCCGAGTTCATCCGTCTTGCCGTGAGCGATGCCGCCTTTCACGCCGCCACCGGCCAGCACAATCGAGAAGCCGTAGGGATGATGGTCTCGGCCGTTTGAGTTTTGCGCTCCTGGCGTGCGGCCGAATTCGGTGCCGATGACGACCAGCGTTTCGTCGAGTGTGCCGCGGCGTTTCAAATCTTTGATGAGCGCGGCGATTGGCTGATCGACTTCCTGGCAGAGTTTGCTGTGACCGGATTTCAAATTTCCGTGAGCGTCCCACGCGCCGGCTCCGCCGTTGCTGCCGTGGAAGATTTGGATGAAGCGGACACCTTGCTCGGCCATGCGACGGGCGGCGAGGCATTGTTGGCCGAACGTCTTCGTCAGCGCTTGATCGAGTCCGTACATCGACTGCGTCTCGGCGGTTTCCTGGCCGAAGTCCACGAGGTTTGGCACCGCCGTTTGCATTTTGAACGCGAGTTCGTAGGAACGGATGCGAGCCAGCAGCGCGGGGTCGTTCGGGTATTCGACCGCCGCGAGCTTGTTCAGCCGGCCGAGCAACTCGAATTCTCGGCGTTGCTCTTCGACGAACACGTCGTTGCCCGGCTGAGCGAACGGCAGCGGGTTGGCCGGATCGACCGACAACTGCACGCCGTTGTGAGCCGGGCCGAGATAGTTGGCTCCGTGCGCCCCGATGCCGCCGCAGCAATCGGCGATCGGCGTCCCCATCACGATGAACTGCGGCAGCGAGTCGTTCAGCGAACCGAGTCCGTAATTCACCCACGAGCCAATCGTCGGGTACGGCCCTTCGAGCGAGTGCCGGCCGGTGTGAAACTGAAGCTGTGCTCCGTGATTGTTGTCGGTCGTCCACATCGACCGCACGATGGCCAGGTCGTCCGCGCACTCGCCGACGTGCGGCCACCAATCGCTGATCTCCAACCCGCTCTCGCCGCGCGGCCGCCAGCCAACCTGCATCGGGCAAATGTGCGGATGAACTTTGTGCAGCCCAGCGATGACCTCACGCAGATTCTTCTTCAAGTACGGCGATTCGAGATACGACTTGTACGGCGACTCCTCAAACGTTTTCCCGGCCCACTTGTTGAGTTCCGGCTTCGGATCAAACGTCTCCATCTGGCTCATGCCGCCGATTAAGAAAATCCAGATGACCGACTTGGCTTTTTGCCGTCGCACCGGCAGCCCGCTCGGTGGAGTCCACGCGGCCTGCGATTCCGCCCGCGCGATGCCGTCGCGATCGAGCATGGCTCCCAGCGCCAAGCCGGTGAAGCCCATGCCAATGTCGGAGAGAAACGCTCGGCGATGAATGCTGTTGGATGGCGACATGGCTGTCATCCCTCAAAATCCAGAGACGATGGTTGACCAAAGAAGCAGACAAACCTGAATCGGCCGACAGGCTAACGCCTGCGGGTGACGGCGACCACATTTGTCGTCGGCAAATCGATGCTGCTGTGCCTACAAATGGCAGGCGATCCTGTCATTCATCCCGAATGGGATGCCAGCCATTAGCCGGGGGTTGAGCGCAGCGATACCCCCGGATCGGATTCAGAAAGTCGCACGCATCCTGGAGGGATGCCAGAGGCGTTCGAGGCTGTCATCCCTCCGGGATGCGAATGCATTTCACCAGCCAACCGGGGGTATCGTCCGCTGAGGCGGACTCAACCCCCGGCTAATGGCTTCGATCCCTACGGGATCAATCGCAAAATATCGGTTTGTGATTCGACCATGTTTGTCTCAAACGAACTCCCACATCATTTCTTGTGGCACTGGTGTCCGTGTGTTGTCGCGCGCGATGACAAAGCCATCCGCCGTCATCGTGCCAATGCCAAGAAAGCGGTGGAAATACGCCTGAACCACAACGCGAATGCGACCATCCGGCAATCTGTCGAAGTAGGTCGCCACCGCGACCTCACGGTCTCTGACCAACTCACCGTCGTCCTGTCGCTCAGGTAAAGCTGCCACCTCAGCGAATGAAAGCAATCGAAGTTGCTCGATTCTCCGAGTGGCTACCTCTTGCACTTCGGTGGGTTTGACCGTGGAACTCATGGGTACGCCCGAAGTGCATTAACCATCAATCACCGGTCGATCTCGCCCATCACGACATCCAGCGAGCCGACGATGGCGGGGATGTCGGCCAGCAAAAAACCTTCGCAGAGTGGGGCGGTGACGGAGAGGTTGCAGAAGCAGGAGCTTTTGGCTCGGGCGCGGTACGGTTCGGCTTTGTCGTTGCCGACAATGTAAAAACCCATCGCGCCGCGCGGGCATTCGGTTTCGAGGTACGCTTCGTCGACCGGCAGCTTGGCGCTCATCTTGTACGGCACGCGGTAGGTGCCTTGGGACTTCGGGTATTTGGCCATCGCTTGGCGGACGAGCTTGATGGCTTGCACGACTTCCATCATGCGGACGAAGAAGCGGCACCAGTTGTCGCCCAGCACCGCTTCGCGCGGCGCGTCTTCAAACGGGGCGGAGATGACGTCGAAGTCGTAGCCGGTGTAATATCGCGTGTAGATCGGCTCGCCATCGCGGCGGAGATCGAAATCGACGCCGCTGCCGCGCAGGACGGGGCCGGTGCAGCCGTGGCTGATCGCCAGCTCTTTGGTGAGGATGCCCAGGCCCGCCGTTCGCTTGATGAAAATCTGGTTGCGAGTCAGCAGCGTGTGGTATTCCTGGATGCGCGGCTCCAGCCAGTTGAGAAACATCTCGACCGCTTCCAGCCAGGTCAGCTTCATGTTCTTGTTGCGCTTGGTCAGCGCGGCGAGGCCGGGCGGAATCGGAATGATGTCCGGCAGGTCGTGCGTCGCTCCGCCGATCGTGAAGTAGCTGTAGGTCAGACGTGCTCCGCAGAGTTCCTCGAACAGATCGAGGATGATTTCCCGCTCGCGGAAGGCGTAGAGGAACGGGCTGAACGTGCCGAGATCCAAGCCGTAAGCACCCATGCCGACCAAGTGGCTGGCGATGCGGCCGAGTTCCGCGACCAGCACGCGAATGGTCATCGCCTTTTCGGGGACTTCCAGGCCGATCAGTTTCTCGACGGCCAACGCCATGCCGAGGTTCATGTTCATCCCGGCGAGGTAATCCATGCGGTCGGTGTACGGCACCCACTGCGGCGTCGCGAGGTTCTCGCCGATCTTCTCGGCACAGCGATGCAAGTAGCCGATGTGCGGCGTGATCTCGTGAATGATCTCGCCGTCGGTCCGCAGCAACAGCCGCAACACGCCGTGCGTGCTGGGATGCTGCGGCCCCATGTTGACGAGCATCTCGTCGGTGCGAACGTCGAATTCGATGACGCGGGGATCTTCGAGAGTCAGGCTCATGGAAACCTCGTAGGATGGGCACTCTTGCCCGTCTTGTTTTCATTCCGTCAGTGAATGCCGGGACGGGCAAGAGTGCCCATCCTACTTGCCGCGAACGCCGTGATATTCCAGCGGCATGTCGTAGTCTTTGCGGAGCGGATGCCCCTCCCAGTCTTCTGGGCAGAGGATGCGTCGCAGGTTTGGATGATCGGTGAAATTGACGCCGACGAGGTCGTAGCATTCTCGCTCGTGCCAGTCGGCGATGGCCCAGATGGACGTGACCGACGGAACTTCGGGGATCGTCTTCGTCGCTTCGTCCTTCCAACGGGGGACTTTGACCTTGATCGTGATGCGATGCCGCAGTGCGTAGCTCGTCAGGTGATAGACGACTTCAACATGCGGTTGGTGATTGAACTTGGCGGCCTTCTTGGCGTCAGGTTCAAAGTAATCGACGCCGGTCAGATCGTTGAGATGGTCGAATTGCGTCCGCTCGTCGTGCTTCAGGAAGCGTGCGACATCGACGATCGCGGTTGCCGCGATTTCGATCCACGGGTCTTTGGCGGTGAAGTTCGAGCCGGTGATTTTGGACTCACCGAATTCGCTGACGAGGAGTTTGTGGAGGTCTTCGGCGGTCATGTGTGGGACTTCAATTTCAGAGTAGTGCAAAAGCCCGCGAGCCACCGAGGCAAGCTCGGTGGGGGGAAGGAAAATTACGCGGCGGCGTCTTCGACGGGGGCGGGCTTCTGGTAGGCTCGGACCCAGTCGAGGTCGCCGCGTTTCCAGACGTAGGCGAAGCCGACGAGCAGCACGGCGAAGAAGACGGCGATGTCGATCACGCTGACCATTCCGAGCGTCAGCGCGGTGTCGGCCGAGATCGCTTGTGAGGCGTCGAGTGTTCCGGGGGTGACGTTCAACAGCTTTTCGGAAATCTGGGTGCGAGCCTCCGTCGAGAGGCGGTTGTCGGCAAGTTGCATTGCTCCGCCGTAGACCGAGGCCCACGGGTAAAAGAATGCGACTTCGACGTCGAAGATGATGAACAGCAGCGCGACCGTGTAGTACCGCAGATCGAATTGGATGTAGCTGGAACCGATGGTCGGCTCGCCGCATTCGTAGATCGCGTCTTTTTCGGGAGTCGGCAGCGTCGGGCGAACGAGGCGGCCGATGATCAGCGGAGCCGCCACGATGCCGATTCCGGCGATGATGAAGAGGACAATGTGGCCAACTAGGTCTGTCATGGGATTTGAAATTTCAAATTTGAGATTTGAGATTTGAAACTTGAGATCGGGGCTGCGGTTTCAGGCCGTCAACCGACTGTCGGCCTTGAACACCGGCGGTGAGTTCGTGCCAGAAGCCGACTTCCGGTTCGCCGAGCTTCCAGCACAGGTACGCCTCGCGACCATCGACCAGCGTCGGGAAGTCGATCAAGCCGATGTTCGGGTCTTTCAATTCGATGCCAAGCTCGGCCAATTCCTGAGCAAATCCGTTGAGCTTCTCGACATCCGCTTGGATGTCGGCCTGCATCTGCTCAAGTTCTTCGGTGTACGGCGACGCCACTCGCTTTGATCCGAGTTGATTGCGTTCGATGAGGTCGATCAACCGCTGCCGGCGTTCGGAGACGTCTCGGAACAACTCGACGATGTCGCTGACGATCGCACGCACCAGCGGCAGACGCTGATTGGCTTCGGCGAGCGTGAAGTAGCGTTTTGATTGCTCGTTCGTTGGTTCGACTTCGGCGGCGTTCATGGCTTAGTGCTCGCTAGCTTCAAAACCGAAGGGGCTGGGTTCGCCTTTGACCCAGACGGGTTCGTACAAAACCTTCGACGCCGACACGGCCGTCGGATTGAGCGTCGTCTGGCCCCAGGCAGTTTGCAACGGCAGCTTGGCGTAATCGACGACGCAGCCATCGCGGCTGTAGCAGCTCAGGTCGTGATTGGAGCCCATGAAGATGCAGTCCACCGGACATGGCTCGACGCACAGAGCACAGAACATGCACTTGGTGTAGTCGATGGCGAAGCCGTCGATGCGAAAGCCTTTGCCAACCGTGTTTTTCGATTTTTCGATGTAAATGCAGTCTACCGGACAGGCGACCGCGCACTTCTCGCAGCCGATGCAGGTCGTCAGGTCAAAGCGATGGAAGCCGCGGTAGCGAGCTTTGACTGGAACCGGCTTTTCCGGGTACTCGAATACTTCCGCAAAAGGTGGGCGGCGGTACGTTTTGAACATGGTCAAGCTCGTGACCCACATCCCCTGGAGGACCGTGCTGACTGCGGACCAGACATTCCGAATCCAATTGATCATGACGTTCGTGCCACTTTCGGTGAGGCGGAATTCCTGACGAGACAATCCGTTCTCCGACCTGCGGCCGGAAAGGCGGCGGGGATTATAGGTGCGGGGCAAACAGACTCAAGGCATCAGCAACGTGTCGTGGATGCGTCTCGTCCGCCACTGGCGGAACCGACGCAAGACGCATCGGCCACGTTCGACCTTCGGTTGCAGCCTGCGACCGCTTCGGCTGTACTGCTCCGACTTTTGGTCCCCGCCTCCAGCCAGAAACGACTCCGACATGCACGGTCTCGACGAATTCAAAAGCGACATTCCCGACGATCCATCCCTTGGGCCGTGGTACAAGGAATTGAACCGCTACCACTGGTTCGTGTTGTTCGTGTCGGTGTTGGGCTGGCTGTTCGACACGATGGATCAGCAGTTGTTCAACCTGGCTCGAGGCCCGGCCATCGCGGAATTGCACGGGGCGCAGGACGCTCAGTGGTACGGCGGGTTGGCGACGACGATCTTCATGCTCGGCTGGGCCACGGGCGGAATCATCTTCGGCATCATGGGAGACCGCTTGGGCCGAGCGAAAACGATGGTCATCACGATCCTGCTGTATTCGCTGTTCACCGGGCTGAGTGCCGCGTCGGTCGGGTATTGGGATTTCGTGTTCTATCGGTTCCTGACCGGGCTAGGAGTCGGTGGAGAATTCGCGGTCGGGGTGGCACTGGTTGCCGAGGTCATGCCGGATCGGGCGCGGCCTCATGCGTTGGGCTGGCTGCAAGCTTGCTCGGCGATCGGCAACATCTCAGCAGCGTTCGTCAGCATGGGGCTGGCACCACTGGAAGCGGCAGGGGCACTCGGCGAATGGAAGCCTTGGCGATACATGTTTCTGGTCGGAGCATTGCCGGCGTTGTTGGCGTTGTTCGTTCGCCGCCGTCTTCAAGAGCCGGAAAAATGGAAAGCACTTCGCGCGGACAAGACGCAAAAGCTTGGTTCGATTAGCGAACTGCTGGGAGTCCCGTTCCTGCGCCGCCGCGCGATCGTCGGTTTGATCTTGGCGACTTCGGGAGTCGTCGGCTTGTGGGGCATCGGCTTCTTCAGCTTTGAGTTGGTGCGGACCGTTTTCCGGCAGACGTTTGAAGCCGAAGCTCGCGCGAAGGGCGAGGACAAAGTTGATCAGGATTTCATTCGCGCGGTCCTGCAAGATGCCAAGCTGCTGGAGACGGCTGCTGGGAAGTTGTCGGCGGCGAATGCAATGGTCACTCCCGAAGCCAAAGCTCTGTACGGAGCCTCGCTGAAGCTGCGCAAGGCCGGGCAATCGGTGTCGCTCGAATCGGCGTTGAAGCTGCTCGATGACGACCCCAAGCGTCCGCAATCGCCAGCAGACCGAGCGAGCCGCGAGAAGTTCGTCGGCGAGCCGTTGACCGACATCCCCGAAGCGGTGCCGCACCTGGATGACATCGCGAAACGCAACAAAGAAATGGAAGGCCGGCTGACGTGGTGGGCTGGCGTGAACGGCTTGCTGTTCAACATCGGCGCGTTCTTCGGCATCTACAGCTTCGCCAAGATCACACACCGCATCGGCCGCAAGCCGGCGTTCGCGATCACGTTCGTGTTGGCGCTCTTGGCGACCGCGTTCGCGTTCTCGTCGCTCAAGGAGTTCTCGCACGTCTATTGGATGGTGCCGCTGATGGGCTTCTGCCAGATCGCGCTGTTCGGTGGCTACGCGATTTATTTCCCGGAATTGTTTCCAACTCGGCTGCGCAGCACGGGCGTGTCGTTCTGCTACAACGTCGGCCGCTATCTGGCCGCTCCCGGACCGCTGCTCTTGGGCTATCTGGCCGACATGGTCTACGGCCACCACGGCGACGTCTTGGCCATGCGCTACGCCGGCGTGACGATGTGCTCGTTCTTCGTGCTAGGAATGCTGGCGTTGCCGTTCGCCCCGGAGACGAAGGGCAAGCCGCTGCCGGAATAGTTGGCGGTGCCGAATTCGATTCAGTCAGCGGTGGTGAAGAGTCCAAGCAAACTGCTTCATTCTGATTGTGTCTGGAGCAAACCATTACAGCCATGATTGAAGAATTCATCGACGGCTTGACGAATTCCGTGGTCCAAGTTGCGACCGGGAGAAAGTACGCCACGGACATCCGACGAATGGAACTTGCCGAGATCACGCCGCTCAGCCAAGAAGGTTGGCGATTTGATTGGGAGCGGCAAATTGCAGTTGGCGAGGTTTACGGACTTCATGTTCCGAAGGCTGGGCGAGCCGTTCATGGGTTGGTGTCTCTCAGCCGAGAAGCGGGATTCATTCAGCTTCACTTGTTGGAGAGTCATCCCGAAAACGTCGGCCGGTCGAAAAAATTCAAGGGAGTCGCTGGGAATCTTGTGGCCTATGCGGCTCGCCTGGCCTTTGAACTCGGCTTCAAGGGGCATGTCGCGTTCGAGGCCAAGACGGAGCTGATTTCGCATTACGAACAGACGCTTGGAGCGCGTAGAATTCACGGTAGCCAGCGCATGTACTTGGATCGGGCGGCGTCCACGAGGCTCGTCGCTCAATACTTTGGAGGTTCTCATGGAACCGATTCTTGAGCCAGATGACGTTGATCTCGTGATCTCCAGCGGTCATTGGAGTGCGGAGGTTCTCACTGAGGTCGCAGAGTTTTTCCACCAATGCGACGAAGAGAATTCCTCGACGATCGTCAGCAAGCCGAATTGCAGAGAAAGTAAGAGCACTGCCGCCAGCGAGGTCACCCTGCCCGTTGTTCCGGGTACTTGATGCGGGTGTGGAAGATGCTGATCAGGGACTTGGTCAGCGATTCTTGGATGAGGTTGATTTCGCTGAGCGTCAGCGTGCTTTCCTCGAATTGGCCGTCGAGGAGTTTGTCCATTGTGATGGCTCGGACGAGGCTTTCGATGCGTTTGGGGGTCGGTTCGCTGAGGGTGCGACTGGCGCTTTCGACGGCGTCGGCGAGCATCATTACGCCCGACTCGCGCGACTGCGGCTTTGGGCCGGGGTAGCGGAAGCTGGACTCTTCGACTTCGATCCGGTCGGGGTGATCTTCGGCGGCTTTCGAGGCGGCATGGTAGAAATACTGCACCAGCGTTGTGCCATGATGCTGCTCGATGAAGTCGACGATCGGGCGCGGCAGGCTGTGCTGCTCGGCGAGGTCCACGCCGTCTTTGACGTGTCCGATGATGATGAGCGTGCTCATGGCCGGGTTGAGGTGCTCGTGCTTACTGGACGAGCCTTCGAGCATGTTCTCGATGAAGTAGCCGGGCTTGAGCATCTTGCCGATGTCGTGGAAGTACGCGCCGACACGGACCAGCAAGCCGTTCGCGTCGATCCGTTCGGCGGCGGCTTCGGCCAGTGTGGCGACAGTGATCGAGTGGTTGTAGGTGCCGGGTGCTCGGCGGACGAGTTCTTGCAGTAACGGGTGCGAGACGTGGCTGAGTTCCAGCAGGCTGATGTCGGTGACGATGCCGAACGTCGCCTCGATGAACGGCAGGCTGCCGGCGACGATGTAGCCGGAGGCGAGGCACCAGCCGGCTCCTCGCAAACTGTGCAGCAGCAGAGCTTGATCGTGCCACAGCAGGTCGAGCGACTGCGTCTTGATGATCGCTGTGCCCCACGTCACGAGCGCGTACACGACTCCGCACCAGAAGCCAATCTTGATGAGCGACGAGCGTGATCGGATTCGGCCCAGCGGTACGATCGCGGTCGCGGCGACGCTCATCAGCACGACGAACTCACCGGTGTCGGCGACTGAGGACAGCGTCAGCAGCAGGCTGAGCGTGAACGCGGTCAACGCCGCGAGGTCTTGGTTGTACGCAATCGCGAGGACCATCACCGTAACGATCAGTGGAATGACCTCTGCACGCCACGGATCGAAGCTGAGAATGCGGCCCAAGAACGCCGCGAACACGATCGCGCCGAGATACACGGCCAAGCCGCTGAGCCGTTCGACCAGACGCGGTTCATTCGCGACGAGGTAGTAGCCGTTGAGCACCGTCAGCACAAAGATCAGCACGAAGACCGTCGTGACACGCAGAATGCGATTTCGTGGCGAGACGTCTCGTTCGACTTGGTCGTACTCGTCGCGGAGCACATCGAGCGCGGCCTGATCGATCTTCTGGCCGGGGGTAACGAGCACGTCCCCTTGGTTGTACGGGTCGGTGACGTTGGCCACCTTTTGCCGAGCCTCGCGACGGGCGGTTTGCGTCAACAACGGGTCGTGACGCAGTGAAACGAGCGAGGCGTGATTTGAGGTGAGCCAGCGTTCAAACGGTCCTTTGATCGCCAACAACTGTGGGAATTGCGACCAGCCTTTGCCGAGCTTGCCTTCGCTTTCCAGCAAATTGGCGAGCAGCACTTCCGCCGGAGCGACAGCGTCTTTGAACGCTGCCTCGCGCGAGGGAAGATCGTCCGGGAGTTTCAGGATCGCCAGCGACTGGTCGTTGCGAATCTTGTTGCGGCTCAGTTCAAAGGGATCGACGATGCCGTATCGCTGGACCGGCTCCAGAAAAGATTCGGTGTCACTGACCAGTTGCGCGATGCGGTCGGACATGTCGTCCGGGCGAGCGATGAATTCCTCGGCGGCCATCGGATCGTATGGGCGGCCAGTGAAGAGGGCGGCTCGCAGCTTGCGGAATTCCTGCTCCTGCATTTCCGGCGGCATGTCGTCCATCGGACGGTCGGTTTCGGTCCACAAGCCGAACGCCGAGCGTGTGCTGGAACGGACGGACTCCAGCGTCTCGGCCTTCGCGATCTCTTCCAGGTCAGACTTGAGCGACTTGAGGACACGTCCCGTGGTGCTCGGCTCCAAGCGGAATACGAACGGGACTTGGTCCTCGGCTTGGGCTTTCGCACGGTCGGTCTCGAAGCGGTTGATTCGCTTGAACGGCACCTGAGCCAAAATGCCGTGTGGCTGGTAATCGCCGAGCCGGTAGGTGAACGGCGTTCGCCACGCCTCGACCGCGAAGAGCAACGCGGCCATCGCGATCAGGCAGACGAAGAGCCGCGTCAGAACATTACGATCGGTCAGCGCGTCGCCGATCAACCGCAGCAGCGAATCGTCTCGCAGCGTGGAGACTCGCGCGGTTCGTTTGCGTCGGAAGGAAACTGGCCCGAAGAGGATCATTTTGATTTTATTGGAATTCGTCAGGCGAGCGGGACTGACGTCCTCCGCTCGCCAAATCTATTTGTGCCGCCGTTTTTGGGCGATCTGTTGATCGCCGTCGTAGGCTTTGACGATCTCGCCGACGAGCCGATGCCGCACGATGTCCAGGGTCGTCAGTTGCACGCAGGACAGGCCGGGCAGATGGCCGAGCCGGCCGAAGGCGTCGATCAAGCCGCTGGGGACTTCCGGCGGCAGGTCGATCTGCGTGACGTCGCCGGTCACGACGATCTTCGACTCCTGTCCCATGCGTGTCAGAAACATTTTCATTTGGGTGATCGTCGTGTTCTGCCCCTCGTCGAGGATCATGAACGTGCTGTTGAGCGTCCGGCCGCGCATGTACGCCAGCGGGACGATCTCGATCACGTCGCTTTCGAGGTATCGCTTCACCTGCTCGAAACCGAGAATGTCGTTCAGGGAATCCAGCAGCGGGCGCAAGTACGGATTGAGCTTGGCGTGCATGTCGCCGGGCAGGAAGCCGAGCCGCTCGCCCGCTTCGACCGCCGGGCGGACGAGCACGATCTTGCGGACCTGATCCTGCCGCAGAGCATTCACGGCCATCGCGACGGCGAGGTACGTCTTGCCCGATCCGGCCGGGCCGATGCTGAGCGTGATGTCGTTCTGGCGAATCGCTTCGACGTACTCGAACTGCCCGGGTGTGCGCGGATGAATCTTCGCAGCTCGGTCGAACAGATTGATGCTTCCGTCGGAGGCATTCGCTTTGGCACCGTTGCCGTTCGGCTTGGATCGCGTGGTTCCGCGCACGATCACGGCGTCGTCGGCGTGGTTTGACGCAGTTTCGCTGCCGGAGCCGCCCGTCAGGTGAGCTTCGATGACGCGGACGACTTCCCCGTCACGCAGCATTCCCTGCTTTTCGAGGAGCGTTTGCAGCTCGGCGAAGATTTCCCGGCCGCGTTCGACTTGGGCGTCCGTGCCGAAGAGGTGGAGTTCATCGCCTCGAATCACGACCTCGATCCCGACAGAGTCGCGAACTTTTCGCAGGTGTCGGTCACGTTCTCCAAACAGGGCGCGGATGAGGTCTTGATTCTCGAAGTTGATTGTCGCTTCTGACATGCCTGGTTGTACCACGGGCCGTCGAGGTGCCCGCGACATCCGCGAGCGTCGCAGGATTCTAGGTCGCGAATGACGCCAGCGAAAGCGGCGAATCCCGTTCGGAGCGCGATGCGATCCGCAAACTTCGCCTGGTTTGCCAATCGCCGACAACGCGAACTCCTCACGCAGACAGAGGTTTGAACGCGAAAGTCACCGCGCGCACGGCACGATCGGAGAAGCCCTCAAGCGCGGCACAACCGGAGTTCGATCAAGTGCCTGCCGCATAGATTGCGCTCGCAACGTGGGGCAGGTTTTCAACCTGCCCTGACGAGGCGGGCAGGTTGAAAACCTGCCCCACGAAGGGACTTTGCCATGTACGAAGAGTTTTTCGGACTGCAACGCCGACCGTTCTCGGCGACACCGGACGCCAATTGCTTTGTGCCGTTGGAGGCGCATCAAGGAGTCCTCGACGCTCTGGCCGTCTCGTGCGAGCGAGGGCAGGGGATCGGCGTGCTGACGGGAGAGGCGGGACTCGGCAAGTCGCTGGTCGGATTGCGGCTGGCTTTTGAACTTCAGCCAACGTTCGCGACGGCGTTCCTGGGACACTCGGCCTATGCGACTCGGCGAGCGTTGTTGCAGGCGATCCTGTTCGAGCTGAATCGGCCCTACGACCGCATGGGCGAGCAAGAACTGCGGCTGGAACTCATGTCGGCGCTGAAGTCACTGCGGTCGGAAAGACAAGGCTTTGTTTTGATCGTGGACGAAGCTCATCGCCTGAGCGTGCCGCTGCTCGATGAGGTCCGCATGCTCACGTTGCTCGCGGAAGGGGGCGAGCCGCTCGCGCGAGTTGTGCTGATCGGCAATCGCGACCTCGAAGAGCGACTGGCCGATCCCGACCTTGCGGCATTCAATCAGCGGATTTGCTGCCAAGTCGATCTCGCGCCGCTGACGCAGGTCGAATCGCTGGAATATCTGAGTGCGAACTTGGAATTCGCGGGTGGCGAGGTGGAAGAGACCTTCACTGAGGAAGCATTGACGTTCCTGGCAAAGGCGGCCGATGGCGTTCCCCGCTGTCTGAATCATCTCGCCGATCACTCGCTGCTGCTGGCGTTCGTCACCGAGCGTCGGCCGGTCTCCGCCGAAGTCGTGCGTGAGGCGTTGGACGATCTCAAACAGCTCCCGTTGCAGTGGAACGATCCGATCAGTGGCGGCGAAATTTATCGTGGCCTGTCGCAGCGGCCCGCGATGGAGGACTCGGCGGTCGATCTGTGGCCGCAGCACGCCGACGCAGCAACGACCGAGGACGAGCCACAGGAAAGCAGTTCGTGGGACGAGTCCGCGTTCGGGAATTCGAGCGCGGCCATCGAGATTGGTGGCGAACTCGACGAAGCAGCAGACGAACCGCATGAGACGGAACCTGTCGCGACCGAGCAATTCACCTGCCTCAAACAGGACTGGCAAACGATCGCCCGCCAGCCGTCGTCGGTCGAAGAGTTGTTGGAGGATGTCACCGAACTCGCTCAGTCGTTGGAAGACGACGGCGAGTCGCGACCTCTGGGAGAAACCTTCGCGGCGCGGGACTTCGAGTTCGGTGCGCCGTCGCCGCAATCGTTCGCGGTGGAAGAGTTCGCCGAAGACAGTGAGCTTGGCGACACCGATCCTGACAGCGAGTTCCGCGACGAGTCTTCTTCTGATCGTTGGTCATCCTCCGAGGACGACGACGATTCGCCGGTGTGGAATCTGCCGGAGCGCTCGTGGTCAGGGAACGACAGCGCAGAAGTGGAATTCGAGGAAGAACCGGTGATTGACCGCTACGTCCGCATCGAAAGCGGTGAAGGGGTGACGTGGAACTGTCACACATCTCACACTCGCGCGGCGGCGAAACGCACAGTGACGGCGATCAAAACGACCCGGTTGGTGATGGCGGCTGCGGGTGCGACGGACGAGCCGCACGATTCGCTGCCGTTGGAACCGGAGACCAGCAGCGATCTCGATTCGGGAATCGTCGAGAGCTACTCGCGCAAGCCGCGAAACGTGGGGCAGGTTTTCAACCTGCCCGTGCCGCAACTCGACGATGTTGCGTCGAACACGGACGGGCAGGTTGAAAACCTGCCCCACGACGAACCCAAGCGCGACTGGCATCTGCCGACCGAGTTGCTGCAAGCCACGTTTGAAGACGACGGTATCGAGGAACAGATCGGTGCGGACGTGCTCGACATGTATCTCGACGTGCAGCAGTCGTTGATCGACCGTCAAATCGCCGTCGGCCGACCGACGATCTCGTTGGAGAAGCCGGCGGAAGAATTCCAGCCAGAACCAGGAATCGAAGAACGTCTGGAACGCATTGGCGAGCCGCAAGCAACTCAGCCCGACGCGATTCAGCGAGCCTACGGTCGGTTGTTCAGCGAGCTGCGCCGACGTCACAAGTAGCCGAGTCACTTGTTCGTGGCGATGGCCTCGGGACGAGAGTCCGTGCTCTCGATCGGCTTCATTGAGAGCGTCTGCCGATCGTTGCGGGCGGTACGTTGACGCTGTGCCTTGTGGTACTTCACGATCCAGCGGCGGAAGTCAGCATCGATGTCGGAAGCGGTTTCGCTGGCGACGACTTCTCGCAGAGTCTGCCAGCCGCTCGGATCGATTTCGGCGCGTGACCTGAGCTTGCGATAGAACGGTTCGAGAAGCTGCTGATCCTGCAAGAAGAGGCAGATGTAGCGGGCGTGGGCGTAGTCGATCGACTCGTGATTTGCGCGGACGGATCGGCCCTGCACCAGTTCGTCGGTTTTGCGGAGACGGTTGTCGTGCAACGCTCGCAGAACCTGATGCACTCGCCAGTTGTCGGTGCCGGTCAGGCGGTGGCCGGTGTCGGAGAATTCGCTTTGCTCGAAGACGGACGCGAGTCCTTCATCGAACCATTCGGGCATGTTCGGGAAGTCGAAGTGGGCTAGCGCGTGCGTCAATTCGTGAGCCAGCGTGCCGGCTCCCGTGGAGACGTTGACGACGAGTCGGCGATGCGATCGCAAGTAGTAGCCGTAGTACGAATCAGGCTGACGGCGATCGACTCGGCGGGCGAAATCACGGAAGCCAGCTTCTTTGGCGAACGCGACAATCGTGATCGGCTCGGTTGGCGGCACGTCAAAGAATCCGACGTTCAGCGCTCGCTCGGTGGGCTGAACGACGTCGCGGTGCAGACGTTCGAGGACGTCCTCCGGCATGTCTCCGGCGAGCACAAACGGCGGCCGAATGAGCACGGTGTTGCTGCGGTCGAGTTGTGTCTGAATTTCTTGAGCGACGTTCTCGCAGGCTTGCCGGAGTCGCGATTGGACATCGTTCTTGAGCGGCGAAACGACATCGACAGAGATTTGTCTGGGAACCGCCGAACGAGAATCCTTCGCGCTGCCCAGCGTCAGCAGAAAGCAGACGCCGGTCAGTAAGATCGGTCCGGCGATCAGAATGATTTTGCGATGCGGATCCACTGAGGAAGCTCCCGGCAGTTGTCGCGGATGCGTCTCGCATCCGACAGTCCGACGCGAGACGCGGCGGCCACGCCCAAGTCTAAACCCCAGCCGCGAAGACATGACCTCTTCTTGAGTCGTTTTGGACAACTGCCTAGAGTGCTGCCGCTGTGATTGCTCAAGTCCGTGCGTCTGGCAAAGTCTTCCACGCATTTTCTGTGGGAAAACCGCTCAAGAGGGCACGGTGGCTGGGCGAAACTTGAATCGAAGATTGGCAATCTGAAGTTGTCCCCATGCTCACGGGACGGTCGGATGCGTCCGGCAGACGAAAACGATTTCAAGAGTCGTACCTAGCCTGTCGAAGAATCACGGCGATCCTGTTTCTCGGCAGAGCCGGGAAGTGAGAGGAAGTCATGGACGACAGCATTTACACTCGGTTGCGACGCCGTCAGGCCAGCGTGCCCTGGCGGCAAACTCCGCCGGCTCGGCATTCACGCCGGCCGCTGAGGGAAACCACGCGGACGATCCCGAACTCAGACGGAAAACAAGCGGCGATGTATCAACACCTCGGAGCACACCTGGATCGCGTCAATGGTGTCGACGGAGCACGCTTCGCCGTCTGGGCACCCAGCGCCCGCGAGGTCAGTGTCCTCTGCGATCAGACGCATTGGCAGCACGGCAACTTCTGGCTGAACGGCAGCGACAGCGGCGTGTGGACCGGATTCGTCCCCAGCATCGGTCACGGCGCGGCGTACAAGTTCGGCATTCGCGCACCGAGCGGTGAAGTTCTGGAGAAGTCGGATCCGTACGCTTTTTTCTGCGAGATGCGGCCCAAGACGGCGTCGATCGTCTACGACCTCGGCAACTTCGAGTGGCATGACGCCGACTGGCGCAAGCGGCGTGAGACGACCAATTGGTTCGAGCAGCCGATCTCGACCTACGAAGTGCATCTCGGCAGTTGGCGAAAGCCGACAGAGCCGGAGCGGACGTACTTCAGCTATCGCGAATTGGCTCACATGCTGGTTGAGTACTGCCACGAGATGGGCTACACGCACCTGCAACTGATGCCCATCACCGAGCACCCGTTCGATGGCAGTTGGGGCTATCAGACGACCGGCTATTTTGCTCCGACCAGTCGGTTCGGGACGCCGCACGACTTCATGTACTTCGTCGATTACTGCCATCAGCACGGCGTCGGAGTGCTCGTCGATTGGGTGCCGGGCCACTTCCCGATGGACGGCCATTCGCTGGGCCGCTTCGACGGGACATGCTGCTACGAGCACGAAGATCCACGGCTGGGTGAGCATCCCGATTGGGGCACCTACATTTTCAACTACGGCCGCTTCGAGGTCCGTGATTTCCTGCTGTCGAGCGCGAGGTTCTGGCTGGACGTCTATCACATCGACGGCATCCGTGTGGATGCCGTCGCGTCGATGCTGTACCTGGATTACTCGCGTCAGCAAGGGGAGTGGATTCCGAACGTCTTCGGCGGGCGAGAAAATCTCGAAGCTATCGAGTTCCTCAAGGACATGAACACGATCCTGCATGGCGAGTTCCCCGGCATCCTGACGATCGCCGAGGAATCGACCGCTTGGGGCGGAGTCAGCCGGCCGGTCTACACCGGCGGCCTGGGCTTCAGCATGAAGTGGGACATGGGCTGGATGAACGACACGCTGAAGTACATGCACCTCGAACCGGTCCATCGAGCACATCATCACAGCGAACTGTCGTTCCGCATGGTCTATGCCTTCACCGAAAACTTCGTGCTGCCGCTGTCGCACGACGAAGTCGTTCACGGCAAGAAGTCACTGCTGTCACAGATGCCCGGCGACTATTGGCAGAAGTTCGCGAACCTGCGGATGCTCTTCGGCTATCAGTTCACGATGCCCGGCAAGAAGCTGCTGTTCATGGGAGGCGAGTTCGGCCAGTGGCTCGAATGGAACCACAACACGGAACTCGACTGGGCGTTGCTGGGTCACGAGAAACATGACGGCCTGCGCCGGTTCCTGGGCGATCTGAACCGCGTCTATCGCGATGAGGGATCGCTGCATGAAGTGGATTTCGAGTCGAGCGGCTTTCGTTGGCTGCAATGCGACGACTGGCAACAGAGCGTCTATGTCTTTTCGCGTCATGCCAAGAATCCAGAGGACTTTACTGTCGTTGTGCTGAACTTCACTCCGGTGCCGCGCTACGACTATCGCGTCGGAGTCCCCGTCGCGTGCGACTACACCGAAATCCTCAACAGCGACGCGCAGATTTACGGCGGTGGGAACGTCGGCAACCAAGGCAAGGTCCGCACCGAGAAAGTCCGCTCACATGGTCATGCTCAAAGCGTGAAGCTGTCACTGCCTCCGCTAGGAATGCTGATCCTGAAGCCGATGGCTTCAAGCCCTTCCAACACAATGTCTCCGCGCGGGTAGATAGTTTCCACGGATGCACGCCAATTCTGAATCGAGTTCACGATCCGCCAAATCGAAGTCTCGTACGCCGGAAATTCTTCCCGACTGGGTCGTCCGCTACGAAGTGGAAATCGACGATTCGCAGAAGGTGCTCAAGGTCGATCATCGCCGATTGGCAGACGTCGCGCGATCGGTGCTGGCGGCCGAGAAAAGTGTGTCGGCGTCGATCAGCATCGCCATCGTCGACAACGAAACGATCCACGACCTCAACATTCGGTACTTGCAACACGATTACCCGACCGACGTGCTGAGCTTTCTGTTGGAAGAAGAAATCGACCCGGACTCGTTGCCGATCCCGAAGGGCTCGCCGCGCGGCTATGGCAAGCGGATCGAGGGAGAGATCATCCTCAGCTCGGAGATGGCCAAGCAGATGGCGACCAAGTATCGCTGGCGGCCGGTTGACGAATTGACGTTGTACGTCGTGCATGGCTTGCTGCACCTGTGCGGCTACGACGACATGACGCAAAAAAAGCAGGCGTTGATGCAGCAGCGTGAGCGTGAGGTGCTTGCAGATTGGGGCCTTTCGCCGCACTATGCCGAGCCTGCGTAGTTGCAATTCGTGGGGCAGGTTTGCAACCTGCCCGTCAATCCGCACGAGGCCGGGCAGGTTGCAAACCTGCCCCACGTTTCGGAGCCGACCATGCCCGACGATCATCCGTTTCGACGTCAAACACAGCCGGGAGCAGCTCCGGGCACGATCATTCCGCCTCCCGACGCCGCGCCGACTCGGATCAAAGTCTTCTGCTATTCGCCGACGGAAATCCATGAAGAAGAATTGTCCGAAGTCGGCCAGCTCGCGGGCCTGTTGACTCACTGGCCGGTGACGTGGGTCAACGTGGAAGGTCTGGCCGACGTGCGGCACTTGGAAACGCTCGCCGATTTGTTCGGTATTCACCCGCTGGCAATGGAAGACGTCGTCCACGTCCATCAGCGGCCGAAAGTGGAGGACTACGGCGACTACTTGTTCATCGTCACGCGGATGATCGAAGACGCCGACCCCTTGCGAACCGATCAGATGTCGATCTTCCTCGGCAAGAATTTCCTGCTGACGATCCAGGAACGTCCCGGCGACTGCCTCAATCCGTTGCGCGACCGCATCCGCAAACAGGCCGGCCGCGTGCGACATGCGGGGCCGGATTACTTGGCGTATGCGATTCTCGACGCGACGCTCGATGCCTACTTTCCGTTGGTTGAGAAGTACGGCGATCGTATGGAAGAACTCGACGATGCCATCGCGACCGCGCCGTCGCCGCAAATCGTGTCGGAATTGCACCACCTACGGACGAACCTGCTGCAAGTCCGCAAGACGATGTGGGCTCAGCGCGATGCGCTGCTGGAACTGATCCGCGACGACTCCGCTTTCGTGGCTCAGGAGACGCGAGTGTACCTCCGCGACTGCGTGGATCACACCGCTCAGATTCTGGACGTCGTCGAGACCTACCGCGAAATGTGCGCGGACCTGCGCGACTACTACCTCTCGCAGAACAGCTTCAAGATGAACGAAGTCATCAAGGTGCTGACCGTTCTCTCGACGATCTTCCTGCCGCTGGGTTTCATCACCGGGTTGTACGGCATGAACTTCGACCACCAAGGCGGCCAAGCTCCCTGGAACATGCCCGAACTGCGCTGGTTCTACGGCTATCCCTTCTCGCTGGGCCTCATGGCCGCGACGACTGTCGGCTTGCTGATCTACATGAAGCGCCGCGGTTGGATGGACTCGTAGTTCGCAGCGTGCAACCTCGCTGGGCGAATGTTGGAAATCGCGGGAATCTTTTCTGAGGTCTGTGCCTCTTGAGGAAAACATTTTCCTCAGCAGACGGAGACCCATCGATGAGACCGATGTTGTTGGCTTGCGTTGTTGGTTGCGCCGCGTGTGTCGCCGGTTTCGTGGGATGCGGTGTGAATGCTGGTTCGCCAGGGGCGAAGATGAGCTTTCAAGCCACGACGACTCCAGCCGCCAGTGTGACCTCCGATCGTTCGAATGACCCACCGAGCGTGCTGATGAATCGCGCCTCGGAACGCAACGTCACGGCGACGCCGCGACGAGTGATCCACTCGGCCGACATCGCCATGCAGACGCGGAACTTCACGAAGGCTGAACGAGTGATTCCGGAACTCGTCAAACAATTGGGAGGCTACGTGACCGACATCACACTCGATCGTCAACAGGGTGAGCAACGCTCCGGCCGCTGGCAAGCGCGCATTCCCGCCGAAGCCTTTCACGAATTCTTGGAAGAACTGGATGACGTGGGCATCCCCGAACGCCGACAGGTCACGGGGCAGGACATCACGGAGGAATACGTCGATCTCGGCGCGCGGCTCGCCAATAAAAAGCGTTTGGAAGAGCGGCTGTTGGAACTGATGAAAGCCAAGTCCACCAGCGTCGCCGACGTGATCGAATTCGAGCGACAAGTTGCTCAGGTCCGCGAAGAGATCGAACGGATGGAAGGCCGCTTTCGTTTTCTGACCAACCGCTCGGATCTGTCAACGATCACGCTGTCGATTCGCGAGGTTCAAGAATATGTGCCGCCGCAGGAGCCGACGTTTGCAACCAGGCTGTCCGAGACTTGGTCAGGCACTACGGGAACTTTTCGGAGTTGGGGAGAAGGGACTGTCTTGAATGGCCTGCGGGCATTGCCAGGTCTGAGCGTGCTGATCGTGGTTGGATTACTCACGCTGCTGAGTCGCCGCGTTGCCAAACGTCTGATGGGCAATGGTCGGCTGGCGTGATCGAGCTTCTTCACTTCGAAACACCTCTCCGATCGCTGAATGACAGCCCGTATTGAGTTCGCGGTAGCGCTGTCGCGACGGGGAAGGCCGCGATTTCGGATGCACGCGGTTGAGAATCGGAAACGCCGCCGCAGCCGTGTCTCGAAGAAAACTGCTCGCGACGATGTTTACTCAGAGAATCATGGCGTCACAAAGAGAACCTGATTCGCGAGTTTGTTTAGACGGTGAAACAAAAAGCGTTCAGCCAATCGTCGGGCTTGCTAAAGCCGCGAAACACCGCGCGTGAGCCGTTGCCAAATAACCACATCTGCCACAATTCGTTGCAAAGCTGCAACTCGCTGATTCCACGGCAATTACCGGCAGAAGCGGTTCGATCGGCCAATCTCAAATGCTTCGCAAACGGGACTGGCACGGCCACTGCTTCTACCTGACACGGCAGTTCAAACCTGACGAGCTCTCATCCGCGGTGGGAGTAGACGCTGCTGATTCCAGTCGTCGCGAGTTAGGTGTGGGCCGCTTTGTTTATCCCTCTCTCCACTCTGAAAAAGGTACACAGATCATGCGAAAATTGTTCAACGATGAAGTCGGCTTTGTGATCTCTGCCGAACTGGTCCTGGTGATGACGATTGCCGTGCTGGGCATGGTTGTTGGTCTGGCCTCGGTTCGTGATGCGATCAACGCTGAAATGGTTGATCTCTCGAACGCGTTCGGCGCGATCGACCAGAGCTACAACGTCCGCGGATCCTATAAGGACGCAACCACCTCAAAGCACCACGCTCGGGTCGCTGGATTCGGCTACAAAGACAAGACCGATGATTGCGACTGCAAACCGCTCGAATACGTCGAGGTTTGCGGCAAGTCTCAATTTGGCAGTGGAACTGAAAACGAAGGCAACGAGTTCTAGTCTTAGTGGTCTGAGTTAAAACGACTGCTGGATGCGATCGTCAATGAGTCCCTCCAGCGAGGAACCTGCCCCGAGGTGATTCAAGTCACCTCGGGTTTTTTACGGTCACGGCGATTCCAAATAGATTCGCCTACTTCGAGTCCTCTTTGAAACTGTACCTGGCAGAATGTGGGTCGCCCGTGTTCCGTTGAACCGTGCTGGTCGGTTGCCCCTCGAACCGACCAGCGCGGTTCTTGTTTTTGGAAAGCGCTCGGTCATCGCACGGTCAATTTGCGAACCCGATAATTCTCGCTGTCGCCGATGAAGACGTTGCCGGCCGAGTCCACGCAGACTCCGTGCGGCCGAGCCAACCCACAGGACTTCGGATCGCCATCGGGTCCATCATGCTTCTTGCCGTCACCGACGACCGTCTCGATGATCGCGCTGGAGTGTCGCAGAACTCGAACGGTGTGACTTTCCGTGTCTGCCAGAAAAATGTCGCCATTCGGCGCGATCGCGACTCCCTTCGGGCCAGACAGCGTCGCTGATCGAGCCGGTCTGCCATCGCCGGTGTAGCCCTGCTTGCCGGTGCCCGCGAGATGCGCGAACTGTTGTTTGGCAAGGTCCAGTCGATAAACCGAATTCCCTTCGCGCAAGGCCAGGATCATGTCGCCATTATCGGCGAAACCGACGGCTCGTGGGCCGGACACGGCGGCGTTGGCAAAGGATGAACCATCCTTCGGAACCACCTTCTCGCCGGTGCCGGTGAAGGTTGTCACGATACCGGTTTTCAAATCGACGCGGCGCACGCGATGGTTGCCGATGTCGCAGATGAAGAGTGATCCCTTGCCGTCCAGCGCGATCGAATGCGGTTTGTTGAACATCGCCTCGCGAGCCGATCCACCATCACCGCTGAACCCCGGCTTGCCCGCACCAGCCACCGTCGAGATTGTGCCGCTGGCCTTGTCCACTTTACGGACGAGGTTGTTCTGCATCTCGACGAAGTACATCGAGCCATCGGCGTCGAACTTGATCTCGTAGGGCTCGTTGAGCAGTGCCTGCGTGGCCGGGCCGCCGTCGCCCGCGTAGCCTTTTTTTCCGGAGCCGGCCATCGTCGAGATGCGACCGTCGTTGCCCACGCGACGAATGACATGAAACGCGATGTCGCAAAAGTAGAGCGCACCTTCCGGGCCAATCGTCAGCCCGTAGGGCTCCCCCGCGCCGGCTTCGCGGGCGAGACCGCCGTCTCCCGAATACTCCTTCTTGCCAATGCCGGCGATCGTGAGCACTTCACTCGCAAACAACTCGGCGGACAGCACGAGCGACCCAATCACCAATGACCAACGACCAATGACCAACGACCAATTCATAGCTTCTCCCAATTCCGACCGCGATGTCCGAAGTCACACGCTTCGGGATGCAAAATCTCTGCGAGGATCTGAGCCGAATCCAAGAGCCTCGGTCCCGGCCGATTGAAAAACTGATGGCCGTCGGTGACGAAGACTTTGCCAGACCGAACGGCCGACAGTTGTGTCCAGCGCGGATCGGACGTCAGCACGCGGGACTCGGCACGAGCACGCGCGATGTCCCAGCCGCAGGGCATCAAGACCAGCTCTTCCGGGTTGGCCGCGAGTAGTTGATCCCAGTCAAACCACGGGGAATGCTGCCCCGGTTCCGCTCCCAGGTTTTGGCCGCCGGCGATCTCGACCAATTCGGGAATCCAATTTCCGGCGGTCATCAGCGGTTCCAACCATTCCAGACAAACGACTGTCGGCTTGCGGCGCAGTTTCGAAGTTTTCAGTCGCAGGCTTTCAAAGTCGCCGCGCAATTCGACAACCAGCGAGTGTCCGCGATCGGGAATGTGCAGCGACATCGACACGACGTGAATGTCTCCAAAGAGGTGCTCCAATCGTTGCGGGTGGAGGTCGATAACGCTGGGACCGTTGTCCCCTTGAGTCAGCGCGGCTTCGAGATCTTGCGGAGTGACAGCACAGACATCGCATTGCGTCTGGGTGAGGATCACGTCGGGATGCAGTTCGAGCAGCAGCGCGGTATCGACTTCAAAGATCGACAAGCCGGCTCGCAACGAGTCCTTCACTTGGCGGTCAATCGCCGCCCCCGACTTCGTCACGTCGATGCGCGGCCGGCTGCAGATTGGCAGGCTTTGCACTTCCGGTGGGAAATCGCATTCATGCGACCGGCCGACAAGTTGGTCGAGCATTCCGAGGGCGGCGACGATTTCGGTCGCACTCGGCTGAAGGGACACGATTCGGCGACGAGGCGGCATAAATTGGGCTTCCTAGTTCAGAGCGGTCTCAACTTTTATAGTCCCGCCCGTCCGAAAGGGAGTCATCGTAGCCGAGTTGCTCCGCAACTCGGTTCGGAGTCGCGGAGCGACTCCGCCATGTAAGGGAGTTCTGTTGTGCAGAGCCGTTTGACCGAATCGCAGCGCGAAGCCGTCGAGCACTTCGAGGGACCGCTGCTCGTGTTGGCCGGCCCCGGTTCCGGCAAGACACGCGTCATTACGCAGCGCATCGCGAGGCTGATCGAACGTGGCGTGTCTCCGCGGCGAATGCTCGCGCTCACATTCACGAACAAAGCCGCCGAGGAAATGCAGCACCGGGTCGAGACGCTCGTGCCCGGTTCGCGAGTTTGGGTCAGCACGTTTCACCGCTTCTGTGCGCGGCTGCTGCGCGAATACGCCGAACTGGTCGGCCTGCACAGCAATTTCACGATCTTCGACACCGACGATCAGCGAGCACTCATCAAGCGGTCGCTCAGCGATCTGAACCTCGACTCGACGCAGTACGCGCCGGCCAAAATCAACGCGGCGATCAGCAAAATGAAGAACGAACTCATCACGCCGGATATCGTCGAAGCCGCTCGCCGCGAGCAGGTGACGATGGACTTCAAAACGGTCGTCACTGCTCGCATCTACCCGGAGTATCAACGGCGACTGCGCGAATCGAATGCCGTCGATTTCGACGACCTGCTGCTGTACGTCGTCTCGCTGCTGCAAGGCAACCCGGAACTGCGCAGCGAACTCGATCACCAGTACCAGTTCCTCCTGGTCGATGAGTACCAAGACACGAACAAGGCGCAATACGAGATCATCCGCGCGTTGGCTCACGACGTCCCGAACCTGTGTGTGACGGGCGATCCCGACCAGTCGATCTACGGCTGGCGGGGCGCTCGGATCGACAACATCTTGCGGTTCGAATCGGACTACCCGGACGCGCACGTCGTGCGGCTGGAGGAAAATTTTCGCAGCACGAAAGCGATCCTGAGCGTCGCTGATTCACTGATCGAGCACAACATTCATCGCAAGGCCAAGCGGCTGCATACCGGCAATGAATCGGGTGACGTCGTCAAGCTGCACCGCTTCTGGTCCGGCAAAGACGAGGCCGAGGAGATCGCCTCGCAGATTCGCCGCGACATCGAGGCCGGCGTCTGGGAATGGTCCGACGTCGCGATCTTCTACCGCGTCAACTGGCTGTCGCGCGAGATCGAACTCGCGCTGGGCCGCAATCGAGTGCCGTATCAAGTCGCCGCCGGGCTGGCGTTCTACGAGCGAGCCGAAGTCAAAGACATGCTGGCGTACTTGCGGACCATCGAGAACCCCGCCGACCGCGCCGCAAGTTTGCGGATCATCAACAACCCGCCGCGCGGCATCGGCAAGAGCACGCTCGTGAAGCTGACTCGCTTTGCCGACAAGCACGAACTGACACTGCTCGAAGCCGCCGAGCACGCGAAAGAGATTCCGGAACTCTCCACCGGCCCGGTGAAAGCGTTGCTGGCATTTGCCGAGTTGATGAAGAATCTGCGTGACAAAGCGACTGGCCCGGTCGCCGAGTTGCTGCGGTCGGTGCTGTCCGAAACCAGTTACGGCGACGACTGGCGCGAGAGCGACGACGAACAAGAACAGCAGCGGCTCGGCAACGTGTTGGAGCTGGTGCTGTCGGCCCAGCAGTTCGACGAGCGCGCCGGCGACGGCCGCTCGCTGCAAGCGTTTCTCGAAACGACGTCGCTGGTCAGCGATCTGGATGTCGTGGACGAATCCGCCGGCAAGGTCACGTTGATGACGCTGCACGCCGCCAAGGGTTTGGAGTTCCCCGTCGTCTACATCGTCGGCTTCGAGCAGAATCTGATCCCGCACGAACGGGCGATGTACGAACAAGAAGACCTGCGCAAGATGCAGATGGCTCTGGAGGAAGAGCGCCGGTTGCTGTTCGTCGGTCTGACTCGTGCGATGAAGCAACTGCATCTGACGAGCACCGTCGAACGCTATTCCTTCGGTCGCCCGCTGCGCACCGTCCGCAGCCAATTCGAAATCGAGATTGAGTGCGAGGAGATCGACCACACGGTGCGGGGGTCATTGGTCATTGGTCAGTGGTCAGGCAGAAAAGCCGATCCGTTCATGGAAGAGGACAGCCAAGACGTCCCGAACAACGACTGGCTGGATTTCGATTTCGGCGCGGGAGCACCGCCGGTCCCAGCGAAGGGGTCGGGAGTCTTTTTCGAGTCGGCGGACGAGGAGCCTTCCGATATTTCG
>CAMDPK010000045.1 GCA_945904015.1 Candidatus Kuenenia stuttgartensis
CTGCTCGACGACGGACCCCGACGCACGCCGCATGAAGATGGCCGACGGTGGCACTCGTCCGGCGTACAACGTGCAACTGGCGACAACCGACGAAACGCGGCTGATCGTCGGCTGGGACGTGGCCAACGTCGGCGCGGACGGCGGCTTGATGACTCCGATGGTCGAACAAATCGAAACGCACTTCCAGCAGCGTCCGCAGGAATATCTCGCCGACGGCGGCTTCTCGTCGAAGCCGGACATCGAAGAACTGGAGTCTCACGGCACGCTGGTCTTCACGCCGGTGAAGGCAGAGAACCAGAAGCGAGCGAACGGCCAAGACCCGTTCGCGGCTCAGCCGGGCGACTCGCCGCCGATCGCCGCGTGGCGACAACGGATGGGAACGGCCGCGGCTCAAGCGCTGTACAAACTCCGGCCGAGCTTGGCGGAATTCCCGAACGCCGTGTTCCGCAACCGCGGCCTGCGACAATTCCTGGTCCGGGGCTTGAAGAAAGTCCAAGCCGTGACGCTCTGGCAAGTGCTGGCCTTCAACCTGACTCGCCTGCAAACGCTGGGCTGGCTGCACCAGTTCTGAAAGACGACGGAACCCGTTCCGAAGAATCACGGAACCTGTTCTGAAGACGACCCTCGACTTCGAGAACAACCCCTCGCCGCCAAACTCAGCCCTCAACGAAGGGCTCCCCTCAAAGATCTCGGACTTCAACGACCGGCTCTCGTCTCGCTCCGAAAACAATCACAGCCTCGGAGCGTGGAAACTGGAAGGCTACTCTTCAAACGAGGCAAGTTCGGATTCTGGGGACGAATCGGCCGGCGACTCCGTCTCAGCGAGGGGTAATTCGTCGAACATTTCGTGCAGAAATCTTGATGGCGTCGTCTCTCGCAGTTTGCCCCACTTCTTGCGGAAGGTCGCGCGAGTCAAAGTCAGCGAGTCTTTCGCTCGGGTGACTCCGACGTAACAGAGGCGGCGTTCTTCGTCGATGCTTTGCGGCGTCGCGTCTTCGGCGTCGACGGAACGGCGATGCGGCAGCAGGCCTTCTTCGAGTCCGACGAGGTAGACGCGGTTGAATTCGAGGCCCTTCGCGGAGTGGATCGTCATCAAGCGCACGCCGCGTTGTTTGAGTTGCTCGTCCTTGTCCGATTCGCTGTCGCGGTCGGAGAGCGTGATGTTGTCCAGGAAGTCGCTCAATGACGGCTCGTCGGTGTTGGAGACGTACTCTTTGACCGTGTCCATCAATTGTTCGACAGTGCCTTGGCGGGCAAGTTGTTGCGTTGGCTCTTTGTATTGCCGCTGGATTTCGAGGTCGTAGTTGATCGTTTCGAGCAGCGTGTGAAACGTCTCGGCCATTTGCTTGGGGGCATCGTCGAATCGGCGACGAAAGTCGGTCAGAAGCGTCGCGAAGGCTTCAACGGCAGCGGCGGTTTTCACGGTGATCCCCTTCTCATCCCGAAGTTCGGGAACAGCATCAAAGAAGCGGCCTTTGCGTTGCACGGCTCGTGCGAGGATCTTCTCGACAGAAGTGTCACCGATGTTCCGGGCTGGGGTGTTGATGATCCGCAGCAGCGATTGTTCGTCGAGCGGCTGCGAAATGACCCGCAAATACGCCAGCAAATCGCGGACTTCCTTGTTGTCGAAGAACGACCGCTGGCCGAGCAGCACGTACGGGACTTTGAAGCGGCGGAGCTGCACTTCGAACACGCGCGGCTGCTCGTTGGTGCGGAACAGGATCGCGAAGTCGTCGGGCTTCGCGCGTTCGTGGCGGAGGTTGAAGTCGATCTCGCGGACGACGGTTTCGGCTTCCAGTTCTTCGTTTTCGTACTCGCGATAGCGAACCGAACCGGGCAAAGTTCGCGACGCGAAGAGTTGTTTCTCGTGCCGATTGCGGTTGTGTCGCACGAGACTGTTGGCGAGGCCGATGATTTGCTCGGTGCAGCGATAGTTCTCTTGCAGGCGGACGACCTTCGTGCCGGGGAAGACCGTCGGGAATCCGAGGATGTGCGCGATGTCCGCTCCGCGCCAGCCGTAGATCGACTGGTCGTCGTCGCCGACGACGCAGAGGTTGCGATGCGGGCGGACGAGGCTCTCGATCAAATCGAACTGCGAGCCGTTGGTGTCTTGGTACTCGTCGATCTGCACATGATCGAAGCGCCGCTGATGCTTTTCGAGCACATCGGGATGCTCGTCGAACAGCCGGTTCGTCAGCAGCAACAGGTCGTCGAAATCGACCGAGCCGGATGACTTCAGGATCGACTGATACTTTTTGTAGCCCATCGCGGCGACCACATCGCCGTCGTGTTCGACGTACTCGCTGGCCTCGGCGGCCAGAACGCCCTGTGTCTTCCATTGGCTGATGCGATTGACGAGGTCGCTCGGCCGCATTTGTTTCTCGCCGACGCGCAGGTCGCGCAAGGCTCGGCGGGCGGTGGATTCTTGATCGCCTCGGTCGTAGATCGTGAAGTTGTTGGGATAGCCGAGCGCTTCAATGTCTTGCCGCAGCACGCGGACGCAGAAACTGTGAAAGGTCGAAATCCACGGCTTTCGTTTGGGTTTGCGACCGCTCGGTCCTGTCAGCAGAGCGAGCGCTCGTTCCTGCATTTCTCGCGCGGCTTTGTTCGTGAATGTGACCGAGAGAATTCGTTCGGGATCAATGCCGTGTTGGATCAGGTTCGCGATACGAAACGTGATCACGCGCGTCTTGCCGGTGCCGGCCCCCGCGAGCACCAGCAGCGGGCCGGACAAAGTCGTGACCGCATCGCGCTGAGCGGCGTTGAGTTTTGAGAGATCGTCCATGCGAAGCTGTTTCAAAAGTCACCCGAAGCGTCAGCGAGGGACGATTCGATCCGAGAAGTACCGACTCCCTCGCTCACGCTTCGAGCTTGTGATTTTTTCGTGGGATAGGCTTCCAGCCTGTCGTGTTTCCCATGAATTCGACAGGCTGGAAGCCTATCCCACGCATTTCCTCACAGCCTCTTCGGGTGACTTTTCGAGTTTTGAAGCCGCTTCAACGAATTGCGAAAGGGGCGTGCGTGATTCAGTCGTCGTCCGGCAAGCGAAGCACCGGCTCGTCGTCCTCGTCCACAAGCGGAGCATCGGCTTTGACGCGGGTCGCCTCTTCCGCCAGCAGCGTCGAGAACTTGCGGCCAGCCTCGCGTGGCTTCGCCGACGATTCGGTTTCGACCGGCAACTGACCTTCCACTTCGATCTCGATGCCATCGAATTCGTCCGACGACTCAAGGTCCGTTTCGATGGAGTCGAGCTTGTGGCCCTCGACTTCGATTTCGATTCCGTCGAACTCATCCTCGACGACGATCTCCGGTTGCGAGGAAGTCGATTCGGAATCGGGAGCAGAGTTGACTGCCTTCGCGGATTTGGAATCTGCGATTTGAGATTTCAATTCGGACGACTTGTTGGCGGGCGATTTTGATTTCGTCGGGACGGACGTCTCGCGAATTTTTTTCGGTAGTGCAGCATTCGGGTTCGTTTTGGATTTGCCACTCTTGGTGGTCCCTTCTTCGAGCAGAATCTGATCGAAGAAGTCGTCGTCCTCTTTCTTCTTTTGAATTTGGGCGGCAACGGCGGCTGATGTCGTTTTGGTTTTCGCCGCCTTGGCCTTGGCGGAAGCGGCCTTGAGCTTCCGTTCGAGTTGCTGCTTGGCTTCGAGCTCTTCGTGAACCTTTCGCAGCGGGATGAGCAACTCGGACATGGTCTGCCAGCGGCCATCCGGATTGGTTTCCAGACCCTTCATGACGACTTCCGCAACACGCGAGTCGATGTGCGGAGCGAATTGGGAGATCGGTTTGGGCGGCTTGTTGATGTGCTGCAGAACGGTTTCCAGCGTGGCTTGATCGACGACGTCCCACGGCAATCGTTTCGCGTACATCTCGTAGGCCGTGACTGCGAACGAAAAGATGTCGATGCGTTGGTCCGTGCGTTGCCGCTTGATCAATTCTGGAGCCATGTAGTTGGCAGTGCCGGTGCGGTTGCCAGGCTTTTGAAAGTCTGGAATGTTGGGCACCACCAGACCAAAGTCGATCAGCTTGACCATATTGTCCGGGTCGACCATCACGTTGCGCGGGCAGAGGTCGCGGTGAATCCAGTTCTGCCGGTGCAGATAATCGAGGGCCTCGCCAAGCTGGATGACGTAGTTCAGGCAGTTGTCCTGCATCTGTTCGTTTTGGGTATCGACGAGATAACTCAGACTCACCCCTTCGACAAAGTCCATGACGAGGTATTGCTCACCGTCGGTGGTGATGCCGTGTTCGATCGTGTGGACGATGTTGGGATGCTGCAAGCCGGAGGCAACCTCACCTTCGCTGGGTTTTTTGAGACCGACGAAGCGTGACTCGAACCGCTCGGTCTTCATTTTGTCGAGCACTTTGACCGCCAGCATTCGCCCGGTCATGTTGTCGCGAGCACGCCAGACCTTCGACATGCTGCCCTGGCCAACGCGAGTCAATAACTCGAACCGCCGAGCGACGTCGACTTTCTCGACCTTCGGCTTCTTGTCGAACAAGTTTTTGAGGAAGTTGGCCATGATGGTAAGTCAGGCTTTCCAGCCTGACACAGGGAGCACAGAAGATGTGAATCCAGAACGAACGTCAGGTCAGGCTGGGAAGCCTGACCTACGCTCCGCAGTAGTCGATGATGCGGGCGATTTCGGTGCGCAGGTGTTGTCGATCGACGATGCGATCGACGAAGCCCATTTTCAACAGGAATTCGCTGGTCTGAAAATCGTCCGGGAGTTTTTGTTTCACGGTGGCGGCGACGACGCGCGGGCCGGCGAAACCGACAAGGGCCTTTGGCTCAGCGAGCGTGATGTCACCCAGCGATGCGAAGCTGGCGGCGACGCCCCCCATCGTTGGATTGGTCAGCACCGAAATGAACAGTCCGCCGGCATCGTGAAATCGGCCGAGCGCGGCGGAGACCTTGCCCATCTGCATCAGCGACAGAATGCCCTCGTGCATTCGAGCACCGCCACCGGAACCGCTGACGATCACCAACGGCAGCTTGAACTCAGTGGCTTGCTCGATCGCGCGCGTCAGCTTCTCGCCGACGACCGAGCCCATGCTGCCCATGATGAACGCCGAGTCGGTCAGGGCCAGCACCAGCGGCCGGCCGCGCATGTAGCCTTTGCCGGCGACACAGGCGTCCGTCAGGCCGGTCTTTTTCTGTTCCTCTTTCAAGCGATCTTTGTACGGCTTCTTGTCGGCGAACCCCAACGGGTCCATGGGCAGGATATTCGTGAACCACTCTTCGAAGCTCTCTTCGTCGAGCAGTTGCGCGATGCGGGCCATCGCCGGCACGTAGAAGTGATGATTGCACTCCGGGCAGCAATACAAATTCTGCTGCATCTGCTTGCGATAGACCGTTGCCTTGCAGCCATCGCACTGAATCCACAGACCTTCGGGCACGCCGCGTTTTTGACGCTTGCCGCCGGTATTGTCTGAATCGCTCATCGGTGCGTGTCTCCGTCCTCGGATTCCGGGTTGAGGCTGCCCCGGACAAACTCGCCGTCGCGTCCGGAGGACTCAAAAACGTCGATTTGCGGATCGCCAGGCTCCTCCGAAAACGCGGACGTCAGGTCGGGAGGCTCGCCAGTGAGGACGGAAGATACAAGACTCGCCAAAGGCTCGGAAGCGACGATCACCAGCGAGTCAAATTTGCGGAGCGGCTTCTTGAGCGCTCGCCGAGCACGATCGACCGCGTCCTCCCACGGCTCCCCTTCGGGCGGGCAAATCGTTTCGGGAGCCTCTTGCCACTGATTGAATACGCGCGACATCCGGCGGCCGATCTCTTCAATCGTCGAGCCTTGCCACAACCCTTGATTGAGGTTCGACAATTCTTCCGATTTGCGAGCCGTCAAATCGAAGGCCGCGGCAATCGCATCGGCCGTGCAGGTGGCCGGCTGAGCCATGCCGCACAACACTGCTTCGGGCGGAGCGGAAAGCGTCCGCAACTGCTCGATCAACGCCGCGATCTGCGTGGCACCCTGCGCGTTGAGTGGCAATTCCAGAGCGCCAATCAGCCGATGCTGCTCGTCGAAGTCGGTCCAGCCGGGACGAACCACGGCAACAATCGTCATATTGTCACGCTCGATCAGAGCGCCTCAAAGGAAATTACCGCCCGGCCAAGCGACCGAGTTCGTCAACTGCACTCACATAATCACTCTGATCGAAAATCGCGCTGCCAGCAACGAACAGGTCCGTTCCGGCTGCGGCACAACCGGCGATCGTCTTCGCTCCGATGCCTCCATCGACTGACAAGATCGTCTCCGAAGAGAGCATCTTCCTCGCTTCTTGCAGTTTCGCGATCGACGTCGGAATGAACGATTGCCCGCCGAATCCGGCCTGCACACTCATCACCAGCAGCAAGTCGATCTCTGCCAAAAACGGTTCGACCGCCGACAGCGGAGTCTGCGGATTCAACGCCAATCCGGCGACTCGCCCGGCGTCTCGAATGCGACGCAACAGGGACGTCGGCTGTGGGACAGCTTCGATGTGAACCGTGATCGCCTCGCAACCCGCCTTGAGGTACTCGTCGAGAAAACGTTCCGGCTCAGAGATCATCAGGTGCGCGTCGAAGACCATCTCGGTCAACGGCCGCACCCGCTCGATCACCATCGGACCGTAGGACAAGTTCGGGACGAAGTGCCCATCCATCACATCCCAATGCAGCACCTTCGCGTTCGCGCCCGTGAGCCGTTCGACCTCGCGAGCCAAATCGCCGAAGTCGCACTTGAGCATCGACGGTGCGATGATCGGTCGAGCCGCTCGCAGGCGTTGCAGAATGTCGAGTCGATTCATAGTTGCTTCTTTCCCGGCAACTTCCAGCCGAATGCCGAGGCCAACACCAACGCGGCCACCACAGCCGCCAGCATCCAGGCATCCACCAAATTCCAAATCCAATGCAGCATGACCGCGGAGATCGTCAGAGTTGCCGCACTCACCAGAGCCAATCGCTCGACCGTTTCGCAGCGACGCAGCCACGACAGAAAAAATCCCCAGCCGGTCAGCGGACGAAACACGAGCAAGCCGCCGCCCCAAAACAAGCCGAGCGCCACGAACGTCCCCAGCCAACTGACGATCGACTGTCTTGAGGATTGGACTCCCAACACCTCGTTCACTTTCGCGGACGTCTGTTTTGGATCGGAAGATTGCTCCGTGAAAACCTTTTGAACGGACGCTTGCCGCGCCGTCAGCGTCGATGAGAACGCCACTCGCTGGTCCTGAATCCACCAGACGACCAGCCAAGCCAGCACCCACACGACCAAGCCCGCGACGAATTGCCGGCGAGGCTCAGCCGTTGCGCCGGCAACGGAAGGTCGAAACCAGTCCAACGGATTGAAGGTCATGTCGGAGTTTGTAACAGCACGCCGGAAAGCTCGACAGTTCGGCCGCACGGTGAGCGTTCGGCTCGGCACGCGGGAGCGTGACGGCTACATACCTGCACGCTCGCCGACGGGATCGACTCCCACTTTCGGGACAAGTTCGTTGTCCTCAAAACAGAGCGGTCACCGGTGCGCCGAGGCTGATGGGGTACGGACGGTTGAGCTGGTCGTAGACGGCTGATTCCGGAGCGAAGCCGAAGGCGTGGTGGATCGTGGCCATGAAATCGTCCGGCGTGACTGGCAAATCTTTGACGTAGGCTCCGATGCGGTCGCTTGCGCCGTAGACCTGACCGCCGCGAATGCCGCCGCCCGCCAGAAGCTGGGTGTAGCACGGTGCCCAATGGTCTCGGCCGGCTGTGGTGTTGATGCGCGGTGTGCGGCCGAATTCGCCCGCGACGGATACCAGCGTTTCGGCCAGCAGTCCGCGCTGCTGAAGGTCTTCGAGCAAAGCCGAGAACGACCGATCGAACGACGGGCAGCAATACTGATGCTTGAGCATCGCTTCGCCCTTGAGTTGACCGTCGATGCCACAGACGTCGTTGGGCACTCCGTGGTTGTCCCACAGATTGAACTGGCATCCCTTCTCGTCAAAGAAGGTCCAGAAGACATTGACCACTCGGACACCCGATTCGACCAGCCGCCGCGCGAGCAGAAAACTCTGACCGTATTCGTTGCGTCCGTAACGATCTCGCAGCGCGGCTGGTTCGTGGCTGAGGTCGAAGGCTCGGTTCGCATTGCCCGAACTCATCAAGTTGAACGCCTTGTCGTAGTGCCCGGACAGCAACGCTTCGGCGGACGCCGGCCGATTCGTGGTCGCTGTGCCATTCGCTGCTCCGAGTATCCGACGGCGAGCGTCGAATCGCGCCTGGTCGATTCCCTCGGGATGCCGAATGGCATCGAGCTTCACATCGCGATCCGAAAGAGAACCCTTCTTTTCCTTGTCGAGCATCAGCGGGTCGTAGGCCGCTCCGAGAAATCCGGCCGACTGTCCCTTGTACGGTGGCCCACCGGTCGTGAACGGTCGCGGCAAGATCACCCAGGGAGGCAGTTCGCCGCAGTCCCCTCGCAGTCGATGCAGGATCGCACCGAGCGCGGGATGATCGTGCCGCGACACATGCACCGCTCCCGGCTGAGCCGGCAACTGTCCGAGCAACGAACGTGCAATGGCGGTGTCGTGCCCATTGTCGTCATGAGTCATGGACCGAATGACCGCCAGCTTGTCGGCATGTCGCGCGACTTGCGGAATCAGCTCGCCGAAACGAATTCCTGGGACGTTGGTGTCAATCGCCTGGAAGACGCTGCGAATGCCGTCAGGAGCCTCCGGCTTCAAGTCCCACAAATCATTTTGCGACGGTCCGCCGCACAGAAAGATGAAGATGCAATGCTTGGCAGTCGCCATCGTTGGCAACTCGGTTTCAGCATGCAAATCGCTGGGCAACGACAAACCGAGCAACCCCAGCGAGCTGAGCCGCAGCAGCTCGCGACGGCTCACGCAACGGTTGGCTCGATGTGCGGAGACCAGCGAGATCATTCGACGACCTTTGACCAACAGCAGCTTGAGACTTTGAAGGCGGAGGAAGCAACGTTGGGAGGAACCGTTTTCAGGCGTGAATCACACAGGGCGAGAAGCAAATATCACGGAATCGATTCCTGACACTTTTGGCCTCGCTCCTGCTTCAAAAACTCTTGCCACGAGACATCCGAGCGCAGCTTCTGAGGGTTCGGTTTGGACTTCGCTGCTTTGCAATGGCCGCAGGCGCGGGGACAGCCGCGCGAACGGCGACCCTTTCGGAAATAACCAGGACGTAGCGATTCGTCGAGATCGAGACGCTCACGCCATTGTTGAAACGTTCGACGACGCTCAATACTAGCTCGCCACATTTGGCACCTATCTAGTCAATCGTGTCGCTCAAAGCGACATTCAAATCAATTCGCGAATCGGCTGCCCTTCATCCAGCAGGTGCTGCGGGCGGCCTTGGGGGTCGGTCAACGCGGTGCGATGCGGGTCGATGCCGAGGTTGTGATAGATCGTGGCAAAGACTTCTTTGTAGTGGACCGGCCGAGCAATCGCCGTGCTGGCGGTGCGGTCGGTTTCGCCGAGTGCGACTCCGCCGCGTAGTCCACCGCCGGCGAGGATCGCAGGGCCGACTTGCGGCCAGTGATGCCGGCCGCCGCTTTTTGGATCGACGCGCGGGGTGCGGCCGAATTCGCCCCAGGTGACGATCGTCACGTCGTTCAATCGGCCACGTTCTTCGAGGTCAGTGATCAGCGTCGCCAAGCCATGATCGACGATCGGCAACGTGTGTCGCATCCGAGGGAAATTGTCGGAGTGCGTGTCGAAGTCGCTGATCGACAGGCTGACGCAGCGGACTCCGGCGTCGATCAATCGCCGCGCCAGCAGAAACTTCAGCGTCGCCGGGGCCGCGTCCGACGTGAAGTTCGGTTGGCCCGACGTTGCTCGCAGTGTGTACTGGTCGAGCACTCGCGGGTCTTCCTTGCTGAAGTCGAGCGCGTCGGCGAAGCGGCCGGACGTGAGGATGCCGACCGCTTGCTGCGTGAAGCGATCCATCGCGGTCATCATGCCGGCGGCATCGACCTCGCGGCGGAACGAATCGAACTGAGCCAGCAGCGTTGTCCGGTCGCTCAACCGATCCACGTCGATCGCGCCGTCCAGCTTCAAGCTGACCGAGTGATTCGTTCCCAGCCGAGCCAGTTCGTTCTTCATGCCCGGTTCGAGTTCTCGCGCGAACATCTGCGAGATATCCGGCCGAAACGGTTGATACGCCGGGCCAAGAAATCCCGGCCGAGCACTGTTCCGCACCAACGCTCGGCCTTGCATCAGATCGACGAACGACGGAGCCGCATCGCTGGTCGAGCCGCGCAGCTTCGAGATCACCGAACCCAACGCCGGCCGGCCGCCGAGCGATTGCAATTCCTTCGCGACGAATCCCGACTGACATTGAAACGCATCGTGAGCACCCGCCGATCCGACCAGCGACCGCACGAACGCGACTCGATCCGCGATGCTCGCCAGCTTCGGCATCAACTCGCAGATTTGAATACCGGGCACCGCCGTCGCGATCGGATCGAACTCGCCGCGAATCTCGACCGGAGCCTGCGGCTTCATATCAATCATGTCGAGCTGCGGCGGCCCGCCGTCGAGATGCACGAACACAACCGCCTTCGACGCCCCCCGCGCTCCCGCCGCCTCTTCCGCCCGCAACCACTGCGCGAGCGACGCCACCGCTCCACCAAAAGCCCCGGCTCGCAAAAACCCGCGCCGGTTCACCCCGCCGTCCGAAGCAATTTTCGTTCGCGAATCGAATCCCATGAGCGCCTCCGCACAGATCAACATCGGCTGAAACGAGGCAGACTCTACCGTCGAACACTTGGTTAGTCACTCAGGAATGCGTCTACCGATCTGCCGAACGAAGAAGATCATCTTCTGGAGTCACCTTTGCCTCGGTTGTTAGATCATCAGGTGACTTGTTGTGGATCCAAAAGCTCACTTCAGCCCGATTTGAATATCGTAATCCGCAAGCGGTATTCCTCCCGAACTCACTGCAATCGTCCAAACGCCAGCTTCGCTAGCTTCGAACGATACGAGTCGCTTTGCGGTATATCGGGCGATCAAGCCAGTGTCGTTCGGTACTGAGACATCAAATACATCGGATGCCACTTTTCTGCCCTTCGGATCAATTACGTCAATGTCGCATCGTAGCAGAGTGTTTTCGGCAATGGACCCAAGTTCTACAACGCATACGACGTTGATCGAAACCGGACAAGGAATGGACGTGAGCGGCAAATTGGTCCATCCAGCGCCGAGCACATGAAACGTCCCATGGTCAAAATGAAACGAGTTCGCTGTGAAGATGCTGGAGATACGAAGACCGTTCACAAGATCATCTGATGCAGCGGGCCGACCAACAAAGTTCAGTGCCCCTCCACCACCACCGGGTAATTGACCATCCAAATTGAGTTTCGCTTCTGCTGGCACCTGAGTGCTGCCAACGATCGTAATAACGCCACCGCCACCCCCTCCACCGTTCATGCCGCCTCCGCCACCGGCGTTTAACACAGCTTGTCTAAAATCCATGTGAGTGACGTATTGACCTACATACGCACTGGCGCTTCTTAGCTCGTTTAACTGAGTTCTTGTTAGCGGAGCCAAGGTTGGGCCAGCTTCTTCGGTCTGCTTTTCGTGTGCTGCCTTGATTTCGAACAAACGCTCGTCCGTATATTCAGCAAGGTTCTCCGGCGCGTCGATGATCTTGTGGTGAACGCTGCACATGAGAATGAGGTTCTCAAACGCATGACGCTCCTCTGGCGTCTGGCCTGCCTTGTACCGCGGCCCCTTCTTATTCTGCGCATGAATGTGGCAGATCTCACCCAAAATCGTGTTGGTCTTTGGATCAAGAATGGGTGTCGAACAGTCGGGAAACGCACACTGGTTCATCGAAAGGGCGAATAGCCTTCGAATGGTCGAGTCTCTTGGTGCCGATAACTCTGCCATCACAAGTCATCCTTACAAAAATGTCCTTCGCGGTTGGGAGCGTGCCACCCATAGTCAGACCTGCCACATGATTTGCTCGAAGTCGGGAGGCGGGACGGTCAATTCGAGGGGCGTTTCTCGCGGGGCGCGGTCGGAGCTTTGGCCGTGCGAGAACACCTCAACAACTGGAGTGACCTTCGGGGCAGGCGTTGGTCGTCGGTGGCAAGGTTCAGCTTTCATCGTCTTCCAATTCGTCAACTCGCAACAGCCGAGCGCCGTGATGAATTGCGACGATCACGACTTGGCTGGCGCTGCTGCGGAAGATGATTCGATACGGGCCTTGGAAGACTTCGCGGTAGGTCAGCGTTTCGTCTTCGGGGACGAAGCTGCCGGAATCGGGGAAGTCGGCGAGTGATTCGATCCGAGTCAGAACCTTCTGGCCGAATCGCCTGGCGGTGGCGGGTTCGCTGCGAGCGATGTAATCGAGCAGATTCTCGAAGTCGGCGAAGGCTCGCGGTGCCCAAATTATGTGAGCCATTTGGCAAGTCTCTGGCGAACTTCGTCGTGCGGAATCCCCTTGCCGGCCGCAATTTCTTTCTCGGCTTCGTCAATCTTTTGCAGCAGATAAAGCCGCTCTGTGAGTGCGTCCACATCCACTTCTTCGGGCAGCTCTTGGACGACCGCTAAAACTTTTTCTTTCTGCATCGGTATACCTCTGCGAAGATTGTGGCCGTCGATTGGCAACTCGGCAAGAAGCACTTCATACCTGCCACATGATTTGCTCAAAGTCGGGAGGCGGGACGGTCAGTTCGAGGGTCGTTTCTCGCGGGGCGCGGTCGGAGCTTTGGCCGTGCGAGAACACCTCGACAAAGAACTTGAGCACGCTGCCAGGTTCCACGCCCAACGCGGTCAACGTCACGCCGAGTTCGAAGATTTGTCCGAGCGCGGCTTCGCCAGCAGTAAGTAGTCGGGGCACTCCGTGACCCGAAGTCCGGTCATGGAATGACCGGACTACTTGATCGGCGTCGAGCGTGACCGTCAGCGACTCGTCGGAAAGACCGACGACGGTCAGCTCCAGCCCCTCCGGTTCGACGAAGCGGATGCGGAGTTCATCAATCTCGGCGCGCTGAAAGTCCTCGCGAGCGCGGCCGGCCGTGTCCACTCGCAGCAGCAAGCGAGAACGGTCGAAGCCCAAATGAATGCGACGGATCACGCCATCGGTCACTTGAGCCATCGTGCCACGCTCGCTGCCGGATTCGTACACGCCGGCGCTGATCCATTCAAAGAAGGTCGCTCGGCCATCGACCTTCACGGGCAAGAAACAGCTCGGCAACGTGTGCAGGCGGCGATGACCGTTGCGTTTGATCGGTTCGTTGAGGTTCGCGGGAGCCGGCTCACCCAACAGCGAGTAAATGTTTTGCAGATGCGTGCGGAAGAGGCGGTCGAAGAGTTTGTCCTGAGCAGATCCGAACTCTGGACCGTACCACCAAAACCAATCGCTGCCTTCGGCGATGAAAAGTTCCTGCCACGCTTGAGCCAGCTTGTCTCGTGGGGCAGGTTTCCAACCTGCCCGGTCGTTTGACGCGAATTCGTCTACGGAAGTCGAGGCAGTTTCTTGGCCGGGCAGGTTGGAAACCTGCCCCACGGTGGCTGCCTTCAATCGCTCGCGGGCGTCGTGCAACAAGTCCCAGGCGGTGCGGTCTTCGTGGTGGCCGATCCAGATTGCGAAGTTGTGCGAGATCCAACTGCCGGCGAAGAGCCGGTCGATGCGGTCGGTCGCGGGATGTTCGCGGAGATGCTCGCCGATACAAACGGGATTGATCGCACCGCGCCGCGCGGCTTCGTGATACAGCGTGCGGAGGAACGTGACACCGCCGTCGTGGTAGTACTCCCAGCAGTTTTCGCCATCCAGAATGATCGGGACAAGCGTTGGTCGGCCGCCATTGGCATGTTGTGTGGCTCGGCCGATTTCTTCGACGCGGCCGAGCAGGTCCATCGCTGCCATGACGTAATCGGCTCGTTGATATTGAAAGCCGATCAGATCGGAGAGGCCGTGATCGCGGAAGATCATTTGCAGTTGCTTGTCGCCATCGGCCGCTTGCCACGGGCGATACAACAACTCCGGATGACGCAAATGCCCGTGCGGATCGCGGCTGACTCGGCCACCGGTCGAGGCCATCAGGATTTCCTCGTCGGTCGCGATCCATTCGATGCCGACGTCCGCGATCGCTCCGATGATCTCCTGCGCGACCGAGCCTTCTGACGGCCACATCCCGCGCGGCTTCTCGCCAAAGAGTTCTTCGTGAAACGCGACGGCTCGACGCATTTGTTCGATTGCGTCGTCGCGGTAACTGTCGAGATGCTTGGGCAACTCACAGCCGGGCATCGCTTGCCGAGCCAATCGCTTGTCCCACAGCAGCGGCAGAATCGGATGATAAAACGGCGTCGTGGTCAGTTCGACTTGTCCGCCCTCAGCGAGCTGCCGATGCAGAGGGATGATCTGCCGCAGCACGTCCAGTTGCTTGTCGAGCAACCACGCTTTGTCGGATTCAGAATACGACTGCCCTTTGTGCTTGAAGTCCCGCAGTTCGGGATCGATCTCGAACAGGATCGGGTGCATCCAGGCGAGATTGCTCCAGACTTGCAGGTCGCGCAGATCGCGTGTGCTGAATCGCGACAAAGCCGATTCGGCCGAGTCGGTTCCGACGCGCCGTTTCAGGAACAACTCGTGATACCTCGGCGACGGGCGAATCATGCTGTCGCCGTTGGCCATGAAGAAATGGTCGAGCAAATACAGTGCGTCCGCCTTCGACAGCCCATCGGCCGGCATCCGCGAGACGTCCAAGTGCCGATCGCTGCCGCTGCCGTCTGTGTACTTCAGCAACTGCACAAGCAAGCTGGGGACGAGATTGATCGTGCAGCGAAACTCCGGCACTTCCTGAATGTGCCGAGCCATGCCCCAATAATCTTTGGTCCCATGCAACCGCACCCACGGGAACTCATTCTCGCCCGTGAGGTCGTTGGGGTAGTACGGCTGATGCTGATGCCAAAAGAACGCCAACGAAACCGGCTGCATGAATGCTCCGTCTGCAATGATTGTGGTGCGGGCGGCGGATTCTAGCTCATGCCAGCAACTTCTCCACGACACGCCCGGCGACATCGGTCAGGCGGAAATCGCGGCCTTGATAGCGGAAGGTCAACCGCTCGTGCTTGAGGCCGAGCAAATGCAGCAGGGTGGCGTGCAGGTCGTTGACGTGGACGGGGTCTTCGAGCACGCGCGCCCCCAGATCGTCGGTCTTGCCGACGGTGATTCCGGGACGAACACCGCCGCCAGCCAGCCAAACGGTGTACGCGTCCTTCTGATGATCACGGCCGGGATTGCCCGCTTGATCGTTTTCGTCCGAGCCTTGCAACATCGGCGTGCGGCCGAACTCGGCTCCCCAGACGATCAGCGTTTCGTCGAGCAATCCGCGCTGCTTGAGATCGCGAATCAGCGCCGCGATCGGCTGATCGACTTGCCGACACTTGTTCGGCAGAGCTTCAAAGACATTGCCGTGATGGTCCCAGCCTTCATCCATCAGTTGCACGAATCGCACGCCCCTCTCGACGAGACGTCGAGCCAGCAGGCAGTTGTTGGCGAACGATGCTTTGCCGGGCGTGGCTCCGTACATTTCCAAAGTCGTCTTGGTCTCGCCCGACAGCTCCATCAGTTCGGGCACGGAGGTCTGCATCCGAAACGCGAGTTCGTACTGCGCGATGCGAGTCGCGATTTCCGGATCGCCGACCTCGGCCAGTTGCCGCTGATTGAGCGACTGAACCGCGTCGATGATGCGTCGTCGGCCGGTCGAGTCGATGCCATCCGGGTTCGAGAGAAACAGCACCGGCTCGCCTTGCGTGCGGAACTCGACGCCTTGATGCACACTCGGCAAAAAACCGTTGCCCCACAGGGCGTTGCCGGCTCCGGCGAGTGCTCCGGTCATCATCACGACGAAGGTCGGCAGGTTCTCGTTTGCGCTCCCCAAGCCGTAGCTGACCCACGAACCGAAGCTCGGCCGGCCGAAGCGGCCGAAGCCCGAATGAAAGAACAACTGCGCCGGACCGTGATTGATCAGATCCGTGTGCAGCGACTTCACGACGGCGATCTCGTCCGCGACTCTGCTCAAGTTCGGCAGCAATTCGGACAGTTCGAGGCCACTGCCGCCGTGCTTTGCAAATCGGAACTTCGTCCCCAACAACGAGGGATGCCCTCGCAGAAACGCAAACCGCTGACCTTCGAGCAGATGTTTCGGACATGGCTGCCGGTCGTGCTTCTGGAGTTCCGGCTTGAAGTCGAACAGATCCAACTGCGATGGGGCACCGACCATGTGCAGAAAGATGACATGCTTCGCTCGCGCGACGAGATGCGGCAACGAGTTACCCGCCGAATCAGCCGCGCTGACATCGCGGCTCAGCAAACTCGACAGCGCCACGCCACCGAGGCCGATGCTCGACCGGCCCAGCAGGACGCGGCGTGTCATGGAAGTGAGATTCGGATTCCGCATACGATGCCCCGCAATCCCGAAGCGTGAGACCAACCAACGGCAGCAGCGTAGCACTCGTCGGTCTCGCGCGGGAGCGACCAAGAAAACACAGCATGAGCACGACATCTGCGGACGACAGGAGTTGTACTTGGTTGGCCGAAGCGATTCGTCGTGCATGTGTGCTTGAAGCCTCGGCCGCGAAGCCGGGCAACGTGCATCCGCGAGCGTCCTTTCCTGATCTGACGTTTGATGACTTCGTCCGTTCGGCCGAGGCCGCCTCGCCGGCATTTGGTCGCGCCGCAGAGTTGGGAGTCGGCCGAGCGGTCTTCCAGGCGATCGAGGCGACTCGCGCCGTGGTTTCTTCGAACACAAATCTGGGGATCGTGTTGTTGATCGCGCCGCTGGCGGCGGTCCCGTTGGATCGATTGCTGCGGGAGGGGATCTACGATGTGCTGGGCCGTTTGACGCGAGACGATGCGGCTTGGGTCTATCGCGCGATTCGATTGGCTCAGCCGGGCGGTCTCGGCACGGCGAACGATCAAGACATTGCGAACGAGCCCACGGAAACGTTGCTGGAGGTGATGACTCTGGCGGCCGACCGTGACGGTGTCGCGGCGCAGTACGCGAATGGTTTCGCCTGGGTCTTGGACGAAGGTCTGCCGTTTTTGGCTTCGGTGGGCCAGGAATTCGGGCAACACTGGGAAGCAGCGATCATTGAACTGCACTTGCGACTGTTGGCCGAACATCCCGACACGCTGATCGCTCGCAAGTGTGGCGATTCGGTCGCGGCGGAAGCCTCGCGGCTTGCCCGTCGATGTTTGCAGGAACTGGTTGAGGTGCCGCTCGAATCGGAAGAGCGATCTCTCCGGATCGGCGAGTTCGACCAGTGGTTGCGAGCCGATGGTCACCGCCGCAACCCAGGCACGACCGCCGACCTCGTTGCCGCGTGCCTCTTCGCCGCGATGCGAGAGCGGGCGATCGAAGTCGTCTCGCCTTGAGCGCATCGGCGACCGCTCAATGTTGGTTGACGCGCCGCAGCATGAACAGCCCGGCGATCGCGACCAGAATGTTGGCACTCCACATGGCCCAGACGGGATTGGCCGTTCCCGTGCTCGAAAGATTCTTGGCCAGCAAGACCAACGGGTAATAGCCCAGCAGAATCGGCAGAAAGCAAACGATGAAGTTGGTCAGAAACTGCCTTTTGGCCTGCAGCACGGCGTACGGACTGCCCACGAGAACGAAGAAAAAGCAACTGCACGCCATTGCGAATCGGAATTGCACTTCGGTCTTTTGGCCGTTGTAGGTTCTTCGATTGCTACGCATTCGTTTGTCGAGCTGGGTGAGCGAGCCGTTTTGGAGCACCTTGAAATTACCGGTGGCGAGCGCGAAAGCGGTTTCGATTTCGCGTCGGCATTTCAAGTCCTCTTGCTGAGCCTCCAGTGAATCGAGTTCGCTGCGCAGCTCACGGACATCGATATGGCGAGCTTTCGGAGCTTGGTTTCCAATCTGCAACGGAAAGGCTTGTTCGAACTCATCGAGCTTACTTCGGCCTTGGCCCGGCACATCGAGCACCACGTGCGAGAACTTCACGATCACCTGCTGTTGCTCCAGGTCGAATCGGACAAGTTCCGCTTCTTGAGCTTGCGCAGTCAACCGTTGTTTTCCCTTGGGAGCGTATCGAAAGGTGGGTCGAATGAGCTTTCCGTCGGCACTGACGTCGCGGACCGAGATGACATAGCCGTCGATTGTGATTTGATTCTGATTCCTCAACATGTCGAGCACGATGTCCTTCATGCCCGCGGCGACGATGCGCTGGATTTTCGATTCCGCCCAAGGGATGACTTGGTCGGTCAACAACAGCGAGCCGACACTCATCACCCCCCCCAGAAACAGCGACGGAGCCAACAGCGACATGACGCTGATCCCCGCCGCTTTGGCGGCTGTGATTTCTTGATCTCCGGCCATCCGTCCGTAGACCACGCACACGCTCAGCAGCAGCGTCGCTGGAATCGTGTACGGCACGAGGCTGGGAATCAGATACGGCAACACTTGCAACACTTGCAGCGGCCCCAGCCCGCGCTCAGTAATCTGCTGAAACACGCCCAGGAAACCCAGCAGCACTGTCAACACGCTCAGCACAAACACGAACACGCGCAGCAACTCACCCAGAATGTAACGCTGTAACAACCGCATCGAAGATTCCGGCCCTCCCGCGCGGCCGTATAGGTCAGGCCCGGCGACAGGGTCAAGGCGTGTTGGCGACATGCAGTCGCCGATCGTCTGCCGGGTTCGCGGTCTCCGCCGCCGCTGGAGCGTGCTCGCTCTTGTTGTTAGCCTTATCGTCGTCGAGTTTTCTCTCACTCTCGTCCCAGGAGACATGTCATGGTCGCGACTGCTGAAGCCAGATTTTCTGCCCCGAAAATTCGACAAACCAACATGTTGATCAACGGCAAGTGGGTCGAGTCCGGTAGCGGCAAACGGTTCAAGACGATCAACCCGGTGAATGAAACCGTCATCGCCGAAGTGGCCGAGGGCGATCCCGCCGACGTCGATGCCGCCGTGAAGGCCGCGCGAGCCGCGTTTGAATCGGGACCGTGGTCGAAGATGGATGCTCGCGACCGAGGCCGCTTGATGAACAAGCTGGCCGACTTGATGGAAGCGAATCTCGATGAGTTGGCCGCGCTGGAATCGCTCGACAATGGCAAGCCGATTATCGACGCGCGAGCTGCCGACTTGCCGCTGTCGATCGACTGCATCCGCTACTACGCCGGCTGGGCCGACAAGCTCACGGGGGACACGATTCCGATTCGCGGCAACTATTTCTGCTATACGCGCCGCGAGCCGGTCGGCGTCGTCGGCCAAATCATTCCCTGGAATTTTCCATTGCTGATGGCAGCATGGAAGTGGGGACCGGCTCTGGCCGCCGGCTGCACGATCATCATGAAGCCGGCGGAACAAACGCCGCTCACTTGTTTGCGATTGGCGGAACTCGCTCAAGAGGCAGGCTTCCCCGATGGTGTCATCAACGTCGTGCTGGGTTACGGAGCGACCGGAGCCGCGATGGTGAAGCATCCGGGGATCGACAAGATCGCCTTCACCGGCCATTTCGAGACCGCTCAGAAAATCATGGTCGATGCCGCCGCCACGCTGAAGCGGCTGACGTTTGAACTGGGAGGCAAAAGCCCGAACGTGGTCTTCGCCGACGCCGACCTCGATGCCGCGGTCGCCGGAGCCGAGTTCGGTTTGTTCTTCAATCAAGGCCAATGCTGCTGCGCCGGCTCGCGGCTGTTCGTCGAGCAATCGGTCCACGACAAGTTTGTCGAGAAGATGCTCACCAGCGCGAAGGCCAGACGGCTCGGCGACCCGTTCGATCCGAACACGACGCAAGGCCCGCAGGTCGATTCGGACCAGTTCAACAAAATCATGTCGTACATCGACAAGGGCAAATCCGAAGGGGCGAAGTGCCTGACCGGTGGCAACCGATTCGGCAACAAGGGCTACTTCATCGAACCGACCATCTTCACCGGTGTGACCGACGAGATGGCGATCGCGAAAGACGAAATCTTCGGCCCGGTGATGAGCATCCTCCCGTTCAAAGGCATGGACGAGATCATCCAGCGCGCGAACAACACGCAGTACGGCCTCGCCGCCGCCGTGTGGACGAAGGACGTTCAAAAAGCTCACCACTTCGCCGCCAGCGTCCGCGCCGGCACGGTGTGGGTGAACTGCTACGACGTCTTCGACGCCGCCGCCCCCTTCGGCGGCTTCAAAATGAGCGGCATGGGCCGCGAACTGGGAGCCGCAGCGCTCGCAAACTACACCGAATCTAAGACCGTGACGATGAGCTTGGGATAACTTTCAATTGAGGGTGACCCGCAGAGTAAACGAGGCGGAACGAGTCCATGTACCAGTGCCGGAATCGTTCCGACCAGCCGGATTGTCAGACGTGCTTGTGACTGGAGTTAATCGAGTCCTAAAATCGACCACGAAGCGTGTCAGTGTTGTTGACGGTGCTCGTATCCGGTCAGCGGAACGGCAAGCGGCATCTTCCAGAGGGCTAATGATGGACTTGCGCGGCGAAGGTTCCATTCTGTTAGTCTCGTGCTACGAGTTGGGGCACCAACCGATCGGTGTCGCGATGCCGGTGGGATTTCTGCGGCGCGCGGGTTATTCGCCGGTGGCGATCGACATTGCGGTCGAGAAGTTTGACTACGAGATTGCTGCGCGGGCTCGGTTCGTCGGGATCTGCGTCCCGATGCACACGGCGATGCGGTTGGGTGTGCGGGTCATCGAGCGGCTGCGCGAAATCAATCCGAATTGCCACATCTGCTGCTACGGGCTGTATGCGTCGTTGAACTCTGAGTATCTGCTGGCCCACGGCGCGGACTCGTGCATCGGTGGGGAATACGAAGGGCCGCTGGTTGCGCTGGTCGAGTCGTTGCAATCAAACACCGACGCTCACGTCACGGGCGTGATTCGGCGACAGCAACCGGCGGGACCGAATCTCGTGCGGTTGTCGTTTGCGATTCCCGAACGAGACGCGCTGCCGACGCTGGATAAATACGCTCAGTTGGAGCACAACGGCCAGCGTCGCACGGCGGGTTACGTTGAGGCCAGCCGCGGTTGTTTGCATCTCTGCACGCACTGCCCGATTCCGCCGGTGTATGAAGGCCGGTTCTTCACCGTGCCGCCGGACGTCGTGCTGGAAGACATCCGCCGCCAGGTGCGCGCGGGAGCCACTCATATCACGTTTGGCGATCCAGACTTTTTGAACGGCCCCAAGCATTCGCTGCGCGTCGTTCGCGCGATGCACGCAGAGTTTCCGACGCTCACCTTCGACTTCACGGCCAAGGTCGAGCATCTGTTGCATCGCGGCGAGGACTTGCCGGAATTCGCCGCCGCCGGTTGCTTGTTCATCATCTCGGCCGTCGAATCGCTCAGCGAAAAAGTGCTGCGGATTTTCGACAAGCAACATACGCGGGAAGACGTGACCGCCGCGCTGACGATCGTGCGCGACGCGGGCATCGCGCTGCGACCGACGTGGGTTGTCTTCACGCCGTGGACGACGCGGGAAGATTACTGCGAAGTGCTGGATTTCATCGAAGCCAACGGCCTGATCGATCATGTTGATTCGGTGCAGTACGCGATCCGGCTGCTGATTCCGCCCGGCTCTTGGTTGGCCGAGCATCCGGAGACTCTGCCGCATCGCGGGCCTCTGGACGAGGCCGCGTTCAGCTACCGCTGGACGCATCCCGATCCGCGCATGGACCAGTTGCAAAAGGGAGTCGCTCGACTGGTGGAAGAAGCCACTCGCGCGGGCGAGGACACCGCGACGACGTTTTACCGCGTGTCGGATTTGGCTCATGAGCGACAACCGCCGGTCATCGTTCGCTCGCTGCCGCTGGATCGCCGGAAGGCTCCGAGGCTGACCGAATCTTGGTTCTGCTGAGCGGAGCCCACCGAGGGTCAGTTGGACCCTCTCAGCAACAGCACGACGAACATGTTTTAGTTTCGACGACGAGGCGAGTTTCTCATGAGCACGGCAACACAGTTGATCGAGTTATTGGCGTTGCGGTCACAGCCGGTCGCGATCAAGTTTCAGGATGACGCACCGGCTGGAGTGCCGAGGATCGAGGCGGCCGCGCTGGCCGGTTGCACCTATTGGAAAGTCGCTGCCGAGGGACGCACCTTTTACACGACAGCGCCAGACCATTACGGCTGTCCAATCGGTTCGCACACGCACGGCATCGACTTGCCGGAAGAAACGGCGAAGGAGTTGGAGGGGCTGGTCGGGACGATGGTGCAACTCGAATACATCAACATGGCAGAAGTCCCCGGCATTCCGCGACGTGGGGAGACATTCGGCGTCGCCATCTATGCACCGCTGACCGCTGCCGCGTTTGCTCCCGATGTCGTCCTGGTGTCTGGTAACGCGAAGCAGATGATGTTGCTCGCGGAAGCGGCACGTTTGGCGGGCCTCGACGGCGACGCGTCGATGGTGGGCCGCCCCACCTGCGCGGCGATCCCAGCGGTGATGCAGTCGGGACGCACCGCCACGAACCTGGGTTGCATCGGCAACCGCGTTTACACCGAGCTGCCGGACGACGAACTGTACTTCGCGATCGCCGGCTCGCAGCTTGAAGCGGTCGTCAATCAATTGGTGACCATCGCACATGCCAATTGCGAGTTGGAAAAGTTCCACCGTGGCCGTGTGGCGTAAAGTTCTTTCGCAACGTGGATGAAGTGGTGTATCACGGCCTCCACTCTTCGCGTTCTTTGCGGCCTTCTGTTCAAAATGAGTTTTGTTTGGAACAGAAGGCCGCAAAGAGCGCGAAGTCAGACCAGTCAGTCGTCACTCAATTGGGAGACAAAAAAATGTTTAACGATCGTTGGCTCGCAGCTCTGGCGTGTTCGCTGCTGATGGCATCCACCGCCAGTGCCCAGGTGCAAAGTGGCGTGATGACGGTGACCGGTGCCGAAATGCACTGATGAGCCGGTGTGGCGCGAGAGGCCACAGCACGTCTGTATGACGTGGACGCGGATACGATTGCTTTCAAACGATTCAACAAGACCGGCAAGTACGACATTGGGACAGTGACGTTTCGAGCCAAGCCCGGAAAACTGATCGACCTCGACAAGCTGCACGAGAGCGTTTGGGCCACTCGGCTTTCGGGCGGGACCAGCAGCGGACTGGTGAGCCTCGAAGTGACCGTGGCGGGCACGATTGTTGTTGGAGAAAAGGAGTCGACACTCAAAGTTGCCGGTGCCGAGCCAGAGTTCGTGCTGGCGCAAAACCCGGAGGCCGACTTCAAGAACGCATTCGACGAATTGCGAGCAGCCTTGGCACGCGGCGAGAAAGTCACCAGCGTCAGTGGGCGGCTCGACGGTTGGTCCGGACGGTGGCCCGAAATGTTGAAGAAGCTTCCGGCCAAACCTCGGCGGATTCTGGTGACTCGTTTTGAAGTGATGAAGAACTCGGAAACGAAAACTCCATGAAACCGATCAACGAACAGAAACGAACGACTGGAAATCGAGCCGTCAGCGCGTTGGGTGCGCTGTTTGGCACGGTGGCGATCGTCCCCAACTGAACCGCCGCAGCGATTCTTTCCTTGCTCGGGTTAGCAGGGAGCACAGCCGCTTCGGTCGTCAGTTGGTTGTCGCCAGTCTTCATCGGGCTGACGGCGGTGCTCTTGGGACGCGCGCACTATGTGCTTTACGTTTTGAAACGCGGAAATCGTGCGTCGACCGTCATCACTTGGCTGACGACGTTTTTGGTCATCGGCTTTTGGACATGGAAATGGATGAAGTCAACCGGCACCTGCTAGAGATCGTTCGCCGCTACGGCACGCCGACCTACGCCTTCGACGTGCGCCGGTTACGGGCGCAGGTCGAGAAGCTGCGCACGCATTTGCCGGCTGCCATCGAGATTCTGTATTCGCTGAAGGCGAACGCATCGCTCGGCATTTGTGATGTGCTGAGGGACTGCGGAATCGGTGCCGATGTCGCTTCCGCCGGCGAGTTGGCCACGGCCATCGAAGCTGGCTTCCCGTCTCAGCGGATCTTCGTGGCTGGCCCGTTCAAACTTCCGGAAACGCTGGCACAGCTTCGCGACTTGCCCGCGGCCGTCATCTCGGTGGATTCGCCGAGCGAATTGCAAATGCTTGCCGGGCACCGCTTGCCCAATCCGATCGTATTGCGATTGCGACCCGACTTCGATTCGCAAGCGGTTGTCGCTGCGGGACACGAATCGCGATTTGGCTTCGTCGGCGAAGATGTCGCGTCGTGCCGCAAGCTGGTGAACTCACGAGCGGTCAACGTCATTGGCTTCCACGTTTTTTCCGGCTCGCAGTATTTGAACGCCGAAGGCATCGTCGCACATTTGCGCGGTGCGTTGGCGATCTCGCTACGAGCGGCTGACGATTTGGGGATCGCGCCCACACTGCTGAATCTCGGCGGCGGCTTCGGCATTCCTTACGCATCGACGGCCGGCGAGTTGGATCTACGAATCATTGGCGACGAACTAGCGATGATTACCGAGCAAATGCCGACCACTCGGATCGTGCTGGAACTGGGCCGGTATTTGGTGGCTCAGGCCGGTTGGTATCTGACCTCGGTGCTCGGCCATCAAACCTTTCAAGGCCGTGCGGCCGTGGTTGTCGATGGCGGAACTCACCAGCGTGCCGACATGTGCGGTCTTTGTCTGCGCACGAAAGCCAGTCCGCCGCTAACCTTGAACGCGGGCATGGTTCCAAGTCGGGGGGCAATGGATGTGAGCGGCAAGGCGCTAGTCGCCGGTAATAGCTCAGAACCGGCGGCTAGCGCCTTGCCGCTCATTCCTACCGATGTGCTGGGTTGCTTGAGCCTGCCGGCCGATGTGCTGACTGAGTCCAGTCTGTTACCCCGTCTTGAGCCGGGCAACGTGTTGGCGTTCGCCAACGCCGGCGCGTATGGTCTGTGGTCTTCGCCGGCCATGTTTCACGGCAGTCCTCTGCCGGCCGAGGTCGCGTTCGACGGATCAGAAATTCAATTGATGCGCGAACGGCGATCGGCGCGAAGTATTCTGGACGATCAACGACATGTGAATGTGCGAGGTCATGATGCGTGAGTTCGTCAAAAAATGTTGCCGTAGGGTGGGACAAGCTTGCTTCGAGCGCCGGCCCACCAACTTTAATTGCTTTCGATTCTGGTGGGCCGGCGCGTCGAAGCGCCGCTGGTCCCACCCTACTTCCATTTTTCAAAGCGCCGTAGTGACAGTGGCTACGATCGTGATGGTTGCAGCCTGGTCCCGATCAACCAGCGCGGACGAACCGGCCGCCGCGCCGCCGAAGATCGAAGTCCTGGCGAATTCCATCGGCATGAAGCTGGCACGCATCCCGGCGGGAAAGTTCGTGATGGGATCGCCGCGCACTGAGCCGGAACGAGTTCGCGGAGAGTCGCAGCACGATGTGACGATCACTCAACCGTTCTACTTGGGTGTGTATGAAGTGACTCAAGCCGAGTTCACCAAGATCATGGGCGGCCAGATTCAACCGACGTTCGGCAGCAATAACGGCGGCGGTCCGGATCATCCAATGGAAAATATGGAGTGGACTCAGGCCGCTGAATTCTGCCGGAAACTGTCGGCGCAGCCGGATGAACTGAGTGCCGGCCGCAAGTATCGCCTGCCGACCGAAGCTCAATGGGAATACGCCTGCCGCGCTGGAACGGTCACGGCGTTTCATGGCAGTGCGTCGCTGTCATCGCTCAAGGCCAACTGCAACGGAACGACACCCTACGGTGGTGCGGAGCCGGGGCCGTATTTGCGACGCACGTCCAAGGTCGGTTCGTATCCGGCCAACGCGTTCGGTCTGTTTGACATGCACGGCAATGTCTCTGAATGGTGCGCCGACTGGTACGATCCGGCCGCCTACGAAGAGAACCCTCAGACAGACCCGCGCGGCCCGCCGGTGGGAACATTTCCGGACGACTTCAACAATTTCTATCTGTCGGTTCGTGGAGGTTCGTGGCTCGATGACGCACGAGCCTGCCGCTCGGCGTACCGGCAGCGGGCGATGCACAAGAACCGTTATCCGTGGATCGGCCTTCGCGTCGCCTGCGACGTCGATGCGAAACAGTCGAAGTAGCAAAGTTATCACCACCACCCCGCTTTGTATTATTCGCGTTCTTTGCGACCTTCTGTTCCAAACTGTGTTTGGAACAGAAGGTCGCAAAGAACGCGAAGTGGGACAAAGTATTGCGGAACAACTCGTGAAACGGTCTATGTTTTTGGTAGTGGCTCCGTCGGGCCAAGCTCGGTGGAATTGGTGAATTGAGGACTCATGATGCTCGCGATAAGGGGATGGATTGGCTTGGCCGTTTTATTGGCGGCATTGTTTTCCGGCTGCGGTCGTTCCTCCAAACCTGAGTCGTCGGCAGTGGTCGGCACCGAAACAGTGACGTTCCATGTCACTGACATGGGCAAGCGTCTGGCCTTGATGTGAGAAGATTGACCCAATCGGGTGAAAGAGGCCCTGGTAGGGCTTCCTGGCGTTGAGTTGGTCCGCGACGAATGGGACCATGACCTGCTGACGGTGACCTTCGACCGACAGCAGATGACGGTGGAAAAGCTGCACGCGAGAATCGTCCAGGAAGGCTTTGAAGCCGACGTTAAGAAGAAGTAGTCGAATCCACGAATCCAGGAGTCATTCCATGTCGAGCGACTTAGAACGCCAGTCGTTGCCCGTTGCCAATTGCTGAACGACGACGGCGAAGACGTTGCCGGGCGCAACGACGATACCCTCGAATCCTTCTTCCAGCCGTGGCGAGCTGATCGCCAAGATTGGCACGATCATCTCGGCGCTGATGGCGTCGAGTTGCTGCTGGCTGCCAGTGCTGTTGTTGGCGGTCGGCGTCTCCGGCGCGGGGATCGCCTCGGCGTTGGAAGCCTATCGGCCGATCTTCATGGTCGTCACGTTCTGCTTCCTGGGGATGGCGTTTTACTTCACCTACCGGCCTCGGCGAGTGGCCAACACAGCGGCCGATTGTTGCGCACCGTCCACCGAGCCCCTTGGCAAGCGGCGGTTCAACATGATGGCGTTCAACAAAGTCATGTTGTGGGCCGTCACGCTGATGGCCATCGTGTTTCTCTTCTTTCCGCAGGCCGTGACCGGATTGATTGGCACCGGCAGCGACAAAATGACGGCGGACATGACTCGCACCGAGGTCAAGATCATCGGCATGACGTGTTATGGCTGAGCGGCCAAGGCCGCAGCGGCCCTGCATCAAGCACCGGGTGTGCTTGCCGTTCAAATTGATTATGAAAAGCGTCTCGCCACGATCGGCACGCAGCGCGACAAAGCGGTGCCGCGCGACGAACTGATCAAGTCGCTCAAGTCGATCGGGTATAGTGGCGAGTTCGTCGAGTAGCCCCGTCGTGATGCGTTACGGTTTGCCGACGGGGCGTTCCGCGAGCAGCGCGTCAACGGCTTTGTCGAGTTCATCGCCCTTTGTGTCCTTGAACCGGATCACTCCACGAGCATCGAGGACATAGATGGCAGGGCGCTCGGTGACGTCCCATTTCGTCTGGATTGGCCCGTCCGGGCTGCCTTGGTCCCACCAGCTTCGCCAGGTGATTTCTTCTTTTGCGAGCGTCTTCTTCAGTTCTTCGCGATCCTCGTCGCTGTTGATGCCGAGGAAGACGAAGCGTTTCTCTTGATCTTGCAAACGTTTCACGAGCGACCGCTCGTGCGGGTACATCTCCCGGCAGGGGCCTCACCAATGCCCCCAGAAGCTGAGCACCACGACCTTGCCGCGATGCTCGCTGAGCTTGAACGTCTTGCCGAAGATGTCTTCGCCTTCAATCTCCGGAGCGACCCGGCCGATCGACAAGTGGCGGATGCGAAAGAGAGCCTTCTCGGCGATCTCGCCCAACTTGCCATCGGAGGTCGGCACGTCGGCGAACGACTTGAGCATCAACTCGTAGTGTTGCTCGCGTTTCTTTTCCAACTGTTCGAGGTCGAGCGATTTCAGATGCTTGCCGTACTCCGCGCCGTAGAACTGCATCACGCGGTCGGCCGACTCCGGTTCCTTTTTCAATTGGTCAACAACGCTCGCCTGTTGGTCGAGCAGATAAGCCAATTGCCGACACGCCTGGCCGCGCACTTTTTCGTTGCGACTCTTTTCCAGTGCCGTTCGCAGCAACTTCTCCGCAGCGACCGTCGGAGTCCGCGCGACGTGCCGACAAGCCGCGCCGAATTGTTCGTCGTTGAGATGATCGCGTTCCAGCAATCCCAAGGCACGCGTCGCTTCGGGGCGGAGACGGAGTTTGGTCAGCACCCAGACCAATGAGTCGATCGCGACCGGATCGCTGGGGTGTTGCTCAGCCAGTTCGAGAAATAGCGCGGCCAACTCCGGGGCCTTCGCGCCCTCTTCGTACTCGTCGAGCAGCTTCTGATACCGAGCGGCCGGCGCAGTCGATTCTTTCTGCGACGCATTCGCCGGGACGACGTAGAAAAGAATCAGCATCAGGCTCAAGCCGCAAATGATCTTGGATGACATGCTCTGTCCTTTCAGCCCTGGAGTGCTGCGGCTCGACGCAGCCCTCCATTCGATTGAAATAGCGATGTTCAAAGTCCCTCAAACGTTGCGACGACAGCTCGCTGAGCGCACGCCGCCGTCATGGCAATCAACGTCGTCATTCCAAATGAATGGAGGGCTGCGTCGAGCCGCAGCACTCCAAGGACTAGCGTCTTCTTTTGAGTCGCACAAACGGATCAGAAAACTTTGGGTCGGAGATCAGCGATTCGTCGGTGAGCGTCTTCAGGAACGCCACCAGCGCCGCTTTTTGTTCGCCGGTCAGTTGGAATCCGATCGTGGCACGTTCGCCCTTCTGTTCACCGAATGCCAAGCCAAGATTCTCGTGAGGATGCACGCCGCGGCTGTAATGTTCGACGACCTCCTCCAGCGTTTTGAATCGTCCATCGTGCATGAACGGCGCGGTGAGCGCGATGTTTCGCAGGGACGGCGCTTTGAACTTGCCGTCGTTGGACGGCGTAAACGGGTCGTTGGTCGGTCGGCCCAGTGACCCCAGTCCTGGATCCTTGGATTTCAGATCGAGCCCGTTGTTGAACGCTTTGGGCATGCCGAACGTCGGTGGGATATGGCAATGCGCGCAACCCATCTCCGCGACTCCGCCGATACCGTCGATGAATAGCGACTTGCCGAGATTCTCCTGGTCCGTGAATTTCTCAAACGCCGCCGAGTAATTGCCGTCGGCGGCATCCGCGGCGTGATCGAACTTGGCATTCAATGCGACCATGCTGCGCAGGAATTGCGCGACCGCTTTGGCGAGCCGGTCGCTGGTCACTTCGGGAGAGCCGAACGCGGCGGCGAAGAATGGCGGGTAATACGGCAGCTTCTGGAGTTTGGCCTCCAGTTCCTTCAATTCCATTCCCATTTCGACGCGGTCCTGAATCGGCATGAGCACCTGCGCTTCCAGAGTCGCGGCTCGTTCGTCCCAGAAGAATCCAGGCTGAGCACCTTTGAGATTCGTGTACCGCAGATTTGCCAGGCCCATCGAGTTGCGTCCGGTGCGTCCCCCTTCGAATCCCACGCTGAGTGGTTTCGGGTCGGAGAAGCCCAGCCTCTGTTCATGGCAGGTTGCGCAGGACACGGTGTAGTTGCGTGAAAGTTGTGTGTCGTAAAACAATAACCTGCCCAGTGCCGCGCCCTCGTTGGTCAACACGTTTTGCTCGGTCGAGTTATCGAACTGCGCGAACTCCGCGGCATCAACATGCTTGGGCAATCGAACCGACGTGTAATCATCTGATCGCTGCGGCAGCAGCGGCACATCAACGCCGCCGAACGTCGCGCGCAGAGCTGTTCGTTCGCGGTCGTTCAGGGTGCCGTCTTTGTCTGCGTCAAATCGGCGCAGTAGAGCGTCGCGACGAAACGTATTGACGGACAGTGCCGGCTCCTCGGCCAAGACACTCAGCGCGAGCAAGCAGAGAGTAAAAACAAGGCTCGTTCGAAGTCTGGACATGCTCGCCTTTTATCACGCGGGGCGGACGCCTGAAAGCAGTCGCGACAGAATCATGTTTCACACAATCATGAAAACCAAATCAGCTCTCTATTCCGGACTGTTGCCTGGAATTCTTCCGTCTGTTTGCATCATTCTGTGAAACATGATTCTGTCGTTCCTCTTCAGCCAAGATCGAAAACCATGCGTCTGTTGATCGTCACACCGGCACCGAAGGGATCTCGCAAAGGGAATCGCATCACGGCGGATCGCTGGGCGCGATTGTTACGAGAACTGGGGCATCGTGTCGCAATTGCCGATGCTTTCCGAGACCAGCCCTGCGAAGTGCTGATCGGTCTGCATGCTCGAAAGAGCGCCGCGTCGATTCGGCGCTATCGAGTGAAGCGGCCTGACGGACGGCTGGTCGTCGTGCTGACCGGGACCGACTTGTATCACGATTTGCCGCAGAGCCGCGCCGCTCAGCGCTCGATTGAATTGGCCGATCGGCTAGTCGTGTTGCAAGCTCAAGCGGTCGACGCACTGCCACGCGGATTGCAGGCCAAAGCGCGAGTCATCGTCCAATCGGCGGTCGGACCAACGTCGCGGCCTGCCGCGCGGAAGGACGGCTTCGAAGTGTGCGTGGTCGGCCACTTGCGTCCCGTGAAGGATCCGTTTCGCACGGCAATGGCCGCACGGCGGCTGCCACCACAATCGCACATCATCGTCTCGCATTTGGGGGCGGCGCTCGACCCGAAAATGGAACACCGAGCTCGCGCCGAAATGCTCCTCAATCCGCGCTATTGCTGGCTGGGAGACTTGCCCCACGCGCAAGCTCTGCGCGTGTTGGCTCGCAGCCGATTGTTGGTCAACAGCTCGAAGATGGAAGGGGGGGCAAATGCCATTTGTGAAGCGTTGGCGTGTGGTGTGCCTGTGCTGTCCTCGCGAATCGCTGGTTCCATCGGACTGCTGGGCGAAGATTATCCGGGCTACTTTGAATTCGGCGATACGTTGGAATTGGCGTCCCTGTTGAGTCGCTTCGAGTCGGATGCCGCGTTTCGAGAGCGACTGAAGTCCCGCTGCCGGGATCTCGCACGGATTGTGGAACCGCAACGCGAGCGGGCTGCGTGGCGGCGATTGCTGTCAGAACTGTGACGCCACGGGTTCGATTTCGTAGCGAGTTCGGAATCGGTTCAATTGTCGGCCACGACTTCACGGCTGCGCGGAGTGATCAGTCGGGCGACGACGCGGATGTTGGTGCTGGCTGAGAGAAATTTGGCGTGGCCGTCGGCGAAGAGGACATTCGCGATGCCAGAGTGAAAGCTGTAGATCTCTCCGTCGTTGTGGCAGTTGATGGTGCAGGAACCGGGAGGGGATGCCAGAGCGTCGGGCTTGGCTCCGTGCAAAAAGAAATCTTGTTCGTCGTCGGCCCAGCCACCACCGGGAAGCACCGTGTTCATCGGATCGATCTTTCCGCGGATGTACCACACCGGACGACCAGCGTCCTCGGCGATGGTGATTGTCGAACTGGTGCCGTCGCGAATGTCGCCAATTCGACTCTGGGTAAAGTTCACCTGCAAAGCTCCCACGCCTCCTTCGGACTGCTTGTCGACCAAACCGGTTCCGGTCAGCAGAGAACCCACACCTTCCACGGGCGAGTAGTCCGCACATGCTCGCGGGCCTGCAAAGGAAACTCCGCCAACGGTGATCGGTTTGCTGTCGATCCGATTCGAGTTCGGCGTCGAGGGACATTGGAAGACAGCAAGCTGCGTCGGAATGACAGACGTGTTCGGAGTCTCAAACCAATTCACTCGAAAGTCGTAACGTTTTGCCAAGCTGCTCTGTTCCACGAACGGCAACAATCTAGCGAGGGCTGCGGCCTGCTTGCGTCCCGTTTGCGTTGGCGTTGTCCGAGTCGCAGTCGGGAACATTCCCCACTGGCCTTCGTAATTGTGCAGTGCCAGGCCGATCTGCTTGAGGTTGTTCGAGCATTGCGACCGGCGAGCGGCTTCACGAGCCTGCTGCACAGCAGGCAACAACAGCCCGATCAACAGGGCGATGATGGCAATCGCGACGAGCAGCTCAATCAAGCTGAACCCAGCTCGTCGTCCAGGTGCGATGTGCGTACTCATCGGCCGCCTCGCTTGCGGAGTTTTCATCACTGACTCCACGGAAAACTAGGTGCGCGACGGCCGGATTACAACCGCAATGATCGTTGCGGAGCGGATTTGGGGCTGCATCCGTCCCTGAGTTGATCGGTTGGCCCGGCTGATTTACGGTGACCGTCAGGATTCTTTTCGCACTCTGACCGGCGAAACAAAATATGCGGCTTCTTTCTGGGATCCTTGACGCATAATATATCGAGCCAATCCAAGTCCGGGTCACGGACTTTTCGGGAGTTCTTCCGAATCAGTGCCTTTCGTTTGACCGGTGCATTGCCTTGACCACTCTCGCGAACGCCACGGAATTCTTTGAGCATCTTCAGCAGAGCAAACTGCTGACGGACGCGCAGTTTGACGATGCGCTTGAGACGCTGGGAGAACTTTGCGAAAGCGACGCGATGACGGTCGCGAAGTCTCTCGTCAAAGCGGGTATCCTGACTCGATTTCAAGCACAGCGACTGTTGGAGGGACGGACTCGCGGATTCTTCATCAATCAGTACCGCATTGACGAACTGCTCGGTTCGGGAGGCATGGGTTGGGCCTACATCGCGCGCGATCAGAAGACGGGCGAGGAAGTTGCCCTGAAGTTGTTGTGCGAGCAGAACTCCGAAGATGCCGGTCTGGTGACTCGGTTTCGGTTGGAGGCCGAGGCCGGGCAGCGGCTGAATCATCACGCCATCATTCGTACGCGCGAAGTCGGAAAGTCGGTCGGCCTGTATGGGCAAGTGCATTACATGGTGATGGACTTGGTTCGCGGAGTTGGCATCGACGAGTTCGTAGCTCTCGGAGGCCCGATCGCCTGGCCGGTGGCTTGTCAAATCGCGCAACATGTCGCGGCGGGGTTGCATCACGCGCATCGCAACGGACTGATCCATCGTGATCTCAAGCCGTCCAACGTTCTGGTGGATGAGTTCAGCAACGCGCACATTTTAGATTTTGGCTTGTCGGTGGCCTCGAAGTCGGTGCTCGATGATGAGTATTCGCTCGCGATGATCTTCGGCCAAGATTGCCTGGGGACCGCCGACTACATCGCCCCTGAGCAAGCTCGCGACAGTTTCCAAGTCGATCGTCGAGCCGACCTCTACAGTCTGGGCGCGACGATGTACTTCATGCTCACCGGACGGGTCTTGTTTCCCGATTGTGAAAAGCGGTCTGAAAAAATCGACGCGCATTGGAATCGCGAGCCTCGGCCGATAGGCGAACTGGTTCCCGGACTGCCGGACGAAGTTGCTCGGATCGTCCACAAACTGCTGGCGAAGGATCGAGAATTGCGATTTGCCACGGCTCGCGATGTGGCGACGGTGTTGAAGCCATTCGCCGAAGCGAAGCGAGTGACGTTCAATTTCCAGCAGGTTTTGGATCGCCGATACGCAATCGCTCGGCAACGCGAGCGACTGTGGGACGAACGAGCCAAGCGTGCCGCTGCGGCCAGCAGCCTCTCGGTCTGCTCGGTCGATTCGAAGGCGACTCGACCCACGCAGGCTCAGTTGGAAACGGTCATTCGCAAAGACACGAAATTCGGTCAGCAGGCTGATGGATCGAAGACGGCTCCGCCGACTCCGTGACGATGGGCTCTCCCTGACGGCAGGTCTTTTGCTTCGGAGAAATGATTCGCCATGCGAACGTGTTTGGCTTGTCTGTGTGCCGTTGGACTGCTGTTGATCGCCGCCGCCTCCGCACCGGATGGAATGTGCCGAGTCACGCTGACGCTGACCGATGCCGACACCGGTCGGCCCTTGGCGGGAGTCGTGCGATTCATTCGCAAAGAGCGTGATCAGCGAGTCGTGCTGAAGCCGGCCGGGCTGGATTCGCGTGGCTGGGGACTCCTCGCAAAACAGCCGGATATCGCCGACTGGTTCGTCGTGCCGCAGGCGGCGACGATCGAATTGCCACGACAAACTGTGACCATCGAAGCGTTTTCGGGACTCGAAACGGAGACTGCGAAAGTCGAATTGGATCTCTCCAACGGCCAACCGCGCGACGTGTCGATTCCCCTGAAACGATTCCGCAAGTCCCACGAGCGAGGCTGGCGTTCGGCCAACACGCATTTGCATCTGATGAAGCTGACTCGCGAGGAGTCAGACCGGTACTTGCGAGACTTTCCGGCAGCCGACGGTTTGGATGTGCTGTTCGTCTCGCACTTGAAGCGAGCCGGTGCGGATCAGGACTACATCACGAACCAGTATCCGACCGGGCGGCTCAAGTTTTTAGAGACGCGCGGCGTGCTGGTCTCCAACGGTGAGGAGCATCGGCACAACTTCGGAGCAGGCGGCGAGGGCTACGGCCACGTCATGCTGCTGGGTCTGAAGGAACTCGTGCAGCCAGTCAGTATTGGCGAAGGGATCGCGAAGACTCCGCCAGATTTTCCGCCGCTCGCGATGGGACTCGAAAACGCTCACCAGCAGGACGGCACGGCGATCTGGTGCCACAACAACTGGGGTTTCGAAGACATTCCCAACTGGCTGGCCGGACGTCTGGATGCTCAAAACATTTTTGACGGCGGCAGCCACGGAAGTTTCGCGGACAGTTTTTATCGCTACTTAAACGCGGGGCTGAAAGTCCCGTTCTCGACCGGCACTGATTGGTTCATGGACGACTTCGCTCGCGTGTACGCCGAGTTGGATGGCGACCTCACACCTGAATCCTGGCTGGCCGCGCTGCGTGCCGGACGCACCGTGATCACCAACGGCCCGCTGCTGGAGTTTCGAGTCAACAACGCTCGGATCGGCGACACGCTCGACTTGGTTCAACCGGGGGAGGTCACCATCACAGCGAGCGTGATCGGCCGCAGCAACTTTGAATTGCTGGAGATCGTCCAAAACGGACAAGTGATCGCGAGCGAATCGTCGGTCGCCGCTTCCGGTCACTTCACCGCGACGATCCGCAAGCCGATCAAGGTTTCCGAGCCGGGTTGGTTGGCCGCTCGCGTCAGCACCGCGAACAAAAACGAATACGGCCGCCCGCTGTTCGGCCACACGTCGGCCGTGTACCTCACGATCGACGGCCGTGCAATCCGTCGCGCCGCTGACGTGGCTTGGCTGCGTCATGAAGTCGAAGCCGCCCGCGCAACGATCACCGAGAAAGCTCAGTTCGATACCGCCGAGCAACGAGCGAAGGTGCTCGGCTTGTACGATCAAGCTATTCAAGAATTGTCGAAGTGAATTCGGAGACTATTTTCCGAACGCTTCATTCGCGGCTTTGACGAACGCTCCCTGACTTTTGTTGCCGTCGCCGGGGAAGCCTGCGTGCTGCACGAGGAAGACGGTGATCAGCCCGTGTTGCGGGTCGATCGTCATGTTGGTGGCGAGTGCTCCGCCGTGGCCGAACGTCATGCCGTTGATGGACCAGCCGATGCCGTAGCCGTTTGTGAGCGCATCGCCCGTTTGTTTGCTGGTCATGGTTTTGAGCGCCGCGGCGGAGAGATATCGCTTGCTGTTCAGTTCGCCGCCGTTGAGCAACATGCGACAGAACGTCGCGACGTCAGCTCCGGTCGAGAACAAGCCCCCGGCCGGCATCGGATAGCGATTGTCGCGTTTGCTCAACGGATAGGTGAGCTGCGAGATCGTCGTCTCTTCCAGCTTCGTCTTGTCGGCACTCGGCTTGTACGGCTTGGCGAGCCGCGCGACTTGTTCCTCGTTCGGCCAGAACGTTGTGTCCTTCATGCCGAGCGGTTTGAACAATCGCTGGTCCATGAAGTCCTCGTAGCTCATGCCGCTGACGACTTCGATGATCCGCGCCCCCGTGTTGATGCCGGCGTTCGAGTATTGGTACTTCGTCCCCGGCTCGGATTGCAGCGGGGTGCTCGCGTAACTTCGAACGGCGTCTTTGAGAGGCAGTCCGTCGAGCGTTGGCTTTTCGATCGCTGAGGCGAACGGCATTCCGCTGGTGTGAGACATCACATCGCGAATCGTCACCAGCCGGGACGGTTTCTTGAGTTCGGCACCATTCGCGCCCGCCATCTGCAGCTCTTTGAATTCCGGCAGATACTTCTCGATTGGGTCGTCGAGCTTCACTTTGCCTTCATCGACCAGCAGCATCAGCGCCGTCCCGGTGATCGGCTTGCTCATCGACGCGATCCAAAACAGCGAGTCAGCCTTCATCGCCTGCTTCGCGCCGACATCCATGTATCCGACGGTCTCCAAGCTGAGCACTTTGTCTTTGTTCGCCACGACGGTCACCGCGCCGGCCAGCGAACCGCTCGCGACAAACGGCTTCAAGGCGTCAGCGATCGTGGGATCAGCGGCCGGCAACCGAGCCGATCCCGCAACAAACGACAAACAGACCAGCAACACAGACCAACGATGAACGAATCGCATGATGCAGGCTCCGAGTTTGTAGCCCGACTTTCCAAGTCGGGAATGTCTTTGTGGGTGTCCCGACTCAGAGAGTCGGGCGACATAGGCAAGTTAGAAGGCGAGCGCCGCAACGGCTACTCCGTGGGGCACGTTTTCAACGTGCCCTTCAGGATTGGCCGGGCACGTTGAAAACGTGCCCCACGGAGAACACATACGGCTCGCGCGTCACTCGGCAGAGATCGAACTCGGCGACAAGTTCGCGTGCGGAGATTGGATCGCGTGTCGGCCTCAACCCACACGACCACGCCAACAAGCCGATGAGTTCTTCGGCCGTCACACACAGTTGCCGCAGTGTCGCCAGCCGTGTGTCACCGTGCCGTTTTGCCAATCGCCGGCCATCCGAGCCGATGACCAACGGCACATGGGCAAACGTCGGCAGAGTCCAGCCGAACGCGGCGTACAGTTCGAGTTGCCGAAAAGTGCTCGGCAAGAGATCGTCGCCGCGCAGCACTTCAGTGACTCCCATCGCCTGATCGTCGGAGACCACCGCGAGTTGATATGCCGATGAGCCGTCCATTTTGCCAACGACGAAGTCCCCCAGATCGCGTCGCACGTTGGCTTGTTGTGGTCCGGCCACGCGGTCGTCGAATTCGAGGACACGATCGGTCGTGCGAAACCGCCAGGCGAACGGTTGATCCCCCAGCGTGACGGCATCACTCGCCGAACGTCCCGCACAGGTTCCCGGATAGATCATTCCTTCGTGCTCGATGTGCGGCGCGCTGGCGGCGGCTTCGATGTCGGTGCGAGTGCAGGTGCAGGGATAAACACGCTCATCGCGCTGCAACCGAGACAACGCCTCGCGGTACAGGTCGATCCGTTCGGTCTGCACATACGGAGCGTGCGGGCCGCCGATGTCGGGGCCTTCGTCCCAATCGAGTCCCAGCCAGCGCAGATCGTCTATCGCCTGCTGAGCCGCCCCGACCTTCACTCGTGGCGAGTCGATGTCTTCGATCCGCAGGATCAGTCGGCCTCCACGAGATCGGATCGACAGCCATGCCAACAAGTACGTCCGCGCGTTGCCGACGTGCTGTGCTCCGGTCGGTGACGGAGCCAGCCGGCCGACCGGTTTGTTCGATGGCCAGCCAGTGAAGGAATCTGATTTCATCGGATGAAGCTACTGGGCAGCGAGACACTGGCAAGTGCTAGGACTGCTGAATTTCAGCTCGGCACGCGCCGGACTCAATCGCTTTGCTGGGGACGAATCGCAAATCGGCTCGAAAGATGCTAGCTGGTCGTCTGCCGAAACCTATGCTTAGAAAGTCTTCGCGTCGTGCTGGCGGATCGTGCAGCGATTCATCACGTCGCCTCGTCCAAAATGCCGCAGCCGGTTGCCAAGCGAGATGTTTGGGTTGCTCCGTGCCCCTAACTGCATAATGGCATGACGGTTGCTCCGCTGTTAGCCTTTTGGGCGTCTCGCGGATACCAAACATATCGCTGGTCCTTCACCGCCCTGAGCATCCCTTCGACCTGACCCTGTTTCCGGCAAACCGCATGTCTCTAAAAACGCCGAACACCGAATCGTCGGAGCAAGTCGAAGTCCAGCTTCTGGAACCGACCCTCGGCTCTCCCATCAAGAATTGGCCGTTCAAAGGGGAGACGCAGATTTCGATTGGACGTGGTGACGACTGCATGGTTCAGATTCTCGACTCGCATGTTTCGCGGTTGCATGCGGTCCTAAAAATTCATGGTGGTGAATGGCTGCTGATTTCTCTTGGCCGAAACGGCGTGTTGGTGGAGGGGCGAACGATCTCCGAGCAACCCGTCTCCAGTGGAGCGAAATTCCAACTTGGTCCACTGGGGCCGACCATGAAGTTCTGCTCGGCGGCAGAGCCGAAACCGGACTACCTCCAGACTCTGTGTTTCGATCCCGACGCGATGCCTTTTTTTGTGCTCGATGAATCGAAACTACGCAACGAGGTCACCGAAATCGCGAGCGAAGACTTTTTCCAGAAGCTCCAGCAGAAGGCTCAGGATTTGCGCAGACAACGCGAACGGTAGTGCTGGTCAATGGACGCGAAGCAACCAAGCTCCACAACAAGTTTCGCAACACAAAAGGGATCACGGATCTTGTCGAAAATCATCTCCACACATTCTTTCCGGGGTGGAACAGGGAAGTCCAATACCACGGCCAATCTCGCTGTCCTGGTTGCACGTGCCGGGTATCGTGTCGGCATCATCGACACGGATATTCAATCGCCGGGCGTCCATGTGCTGTTTCGGATGGGCAATGGAGATCTCAACAAGTCGCTCAACGACTACTTGTGGGGCAAGTGCGAAATTGAGGAAGCGGCTTACGACGTCACCGCGCGAGCGATCGGTGACATCTCCGAAGATTCTGACCGGCCGCGCTTGTTCCTAATTCCGTCCAGCCTGAAAACGGGCGAGATCGCGCGGATTCTTCGTGAAGGCTATGACGTGGCTCGGCTGAATGATGGCTTCCAGGATTTACTGAAACGGCTGCGATTGGATTTTCTCTTCATCGACACGCATCCGGGGGTCAACGAGGAGACGTTGCTGTCGATTGCCATCTCGGACCTCCTGATCCTCATCGTGCGACCCGATCAGCAGGACTTCCAAGGAACTGCTGTCACAGTCGAATTGGCGCGAAAGCTGGACGTTCCGGAGATGTTTGTGATTCTCAACAAAGTTCCGCCGGGCACGGATCTGGCGATGCTCCGCGAACAAGTCCAAGGGATGTACAAGGTCGAGGTGGCTGCGACGCTGCCGCTCAGCACGGAAATGGCTCGCATGGCCAGCAGCGACCTTTTCACGAATCGCTATCCGACGCATCCACTCACTCTGGAGTTACAGGCGATCGCAAATCGTCTCGTTCGGTAAGCGATCGAACTACGTTGCCAGATGATGGCGACGCTCCTTATTTATTGGCGGAGAAGTTTCAACATCGTGGTGACACCTTCCAATGATGCCGATGTCGATCTGCTGATTGGCCGCATGAAGTCCGCGGCCGCACCATTGCGTGACGTCCTGCGCGAGATCCACGCCCGTTACGCCAGCAACGACGACGGGAAAGTGGCGGACTACATCCCCGAACTGGCGAAGGCGAATCGCGGTTGGTTCGGCATCTCGATCGTGACGGCGGATGGTCAAATTTTTGAAGTCGGCGATTGCAAGCAGCTCTTCACGATCCAGTCGATCTCGAAACCGTTTGTGTACGGTTTGGCCTTGGAAGATCACGGATTAGAACACGTTCTGTCGAAGATCGGCGTGGAACCTACGGGCGAAGCCTTCAACGCCATCGTGCTGGATGAAGCCTCGAATCGGCCGTTCAACCCGATGGTCAATGCTGGTGCGATTGCGACAGCCGATCTGATCAAGGGGAAGGACTTTCCCGATCGCGTCAGCCGGTTGCTGAACATGTTCGGGAAATACTGCGGCCGCGACGTGTACGTTGACAACTCGGTGTTCATGTCCGAACGAATGACCGGACATCGCAACCGAGCCATCGGTCATTTGATGTTGAACTTCGGCATGGTGGGGGATCGTGTCGAAGACTCGCTCGAACTCTATTTCCAACAGTGTTCGATGCTCGTGAGCTGTCATGACCTGGCCATCATGGGAGCCACCTTGGCGAACGGCGGCGTGAATCCGCTCACCGGTCAGCGAGCCATTGAGCAGCGGTATGTGAAGTATCTCTTGAGCATCATGCTGTCGTGCGGCATGTACGACTACGCCGGCGAATGGGCCTTCCGAGTGGGCATTCCCTCGAAGAGCGGCGTCGGTGGCGGAATTGTAGGAGTCATTCCCGGTCAATTCGGAATCGGGATCTTCTCGCCACCACTCGACGCCAAAGGGAACAGCGTCCGGGGGATTCAGACCTGCCGTGAACTCTCCGAGCGTTTTGGCCTGCACGCGTTTGAATCCGGCTATTCAGGCCCGCGACTCAGCGATCTGCTGACGCCTACCAGACGCATCTAACCGGGCCATCAGATTCGCACCGACACGCCGCGATCGGCCATGAATCGTTTCGTCTCGGCGATCGTGTATTCACCGTAGTGGAAGATGCTCGCGGCCAGCGCTGCGCTGGCGTGACCTTTCGTGACCGCGTCGAACAAATGCTGCGGGCCGCCGGCTCCACCGCTGGCGACCACCGGAATGCGCACCGCGTCGGCAACGGCGCGAGTGATCTCCAGATCGTAGCCGTCTTTCGTGCCGTCGGCGTCCATGCAGGTCAGCACGATCTCACCAGCACCCAGCCGTTCGACTTCGCGAGCCCATTCGACCGCTTGCAAGCCCGTGGGAATCCGACCGCCGCTGATGTGGACATCCCAGAACTCGCGGCCGTCTTTCTGCACGCGCTTCGGGTCGATGTTCACAACCGTCGCGCAACTGCCGAACTTGCGAGCCGTCTCGGTGATGAGTTCCGGCGTTCGCACGGCCGCCGAGTTGATGCTGACTTTCTCGGCTCCGGCTTGGATCAGTTGTGTGACATCCTCGATCGTGCGGATGCCGCCACCGACCGTGAACGGCATGAAGATCGTGTCCGAAACTCGCTGCACGACGTCGAGCATGATCTGCCGCGCCTCGTGACTGGCGGTGATGTCGAGAAACACGAGTTCGTCCGCCCCTTGCTCTTCGTACCGAGCCGCGACCTCGACCGGATCGCCCGCGTCTCGCAGGTTCAGAAAGTTGACCCCTTTGACGACTCGGCCGGCGTGGACGTCGAGGCATGGAATAATTCGTTTGGCAAGCATGATCGTTTCCAAATTGGTGAGCCGGAGGGCGTCAGCCCCCGGACAGTCTCGACTTGTGAATCGTCGGGGGGGCTGACGCCCTCCGGCTCGCGAGGGATTTTATTTTTCTTCGACCAACTGCACGGCATCGACGATCACATAGCCGTCAGTGCCGGCGTTGCTGATGACAACTTTCGCGGGCTGCGATGGATCGAACAGAAACGCGCCGAGCGAGCGGAAGCCGTCCTTCGTTTCCTTTTTCTGATCGAGCTTCACGGTCTTCTCGCCATCGGCGAAGGTGATGGTGATTGGCACGTTTGTCGCGCGGTTGGGGTTCACGGTGTAGGCGACTCGCACATCGTACTTGCCGGGTTTCGGAATTTTGAACGTGAATTCCGCGCGGCAGTTTCCTTTCGCGGCGTTGTTGTCGTGCAGGTAGTCGGCTCCCACAAAGCCGCTGGTCGAAGCGCTGTGGGTCCAATCGCCGGTCAATTTGGCGTCGGTGTTGTCGATCACGAGGCCGGGGAGTTTTGCCGCGTCGATGCCCGGCGTCCGTTTCGGGCCGGTCCAGTCGAGCGTTTGTTCGTCGGCCAGCAGACGTTCTCGCAGTTTCGCGTACGGGACGTCTTGCACGCTGCTGTTGGCATCAATCGCCATCACGGCGGCGGTCGCGGCTGATTGGCCCAGCACCATGAAGACTGGCTCCATGCGGATCGAGCCGTAAGAAATGTGTGTCGCCGCCAAACAGACCGGCACCAGCAGATTCGAGCACTGCGATTTCTTCGGCACGATGGAGCGATACGAGATCGCGTACGGACTGAAGCCACCGACTTGCACGTCGCCTTCGTTCCAGACTCGGCCGTCTTTCGCGTACCTCTGCGTGTTGTGCGAGTCCATCGTGTACGCGGCGAGGCCGACGGAATCCTCGGCGACGACGCGGCCTTGGCAGTTGTGCTGCGTCATGACGTAGTCGGAGATCATCCGCCGAGCTTCGCGGACGTAAAGCTGATGTGGCCAGTTGTCGTTGTCGGTGAACTCATCCTTCGCGAGGCCCAGCCGTTGGAAGTGCGACCGCACGGATTCGGGGACTCGTGGATGATTCGCCAGCGACCACAACAGGCCGCTCGTGTAGCTGATGTGCTCTTTGTAGATCCGTTCGCGAGTCGCGTAGTCGCCGTCAGGGTAGTCGTAGTTTGCGGCGAGGAAGTCGGTGCTGATGGCGAAGTTGTTGTTCGTGTCGGTTTTGCGATTCGGCATGAAGATCGGGTTCCACGGAATGCGTGTGTCGCCCGCCTCGCAGCTTCGGAACAGCAGTTCCCAACGCTTCTCGTCGTAGTCAGGAGGCTTCGGCCACGCTCGGCGATTCTCCGGCACGTCGGTTGTGCAGAGCCGCAAGTTGTAGGTTTGCACGCGACGGTCCTCGGCCCCGTCTTCACCTGGCCCGTCTTTCTGAATGAGCGGCAGCAGGCCGCTGGTCGGATCGCCTGGTTTCACGAACGGGTCGACCGCTTTGATGAATTGATGGTGCGTCGCGTTTTTGGCCTGCACGCCGTTGAGTGTTTCGCCGTACTTGGCGTTCGCCTCGCGGCCGACGTGATAATCGACGCCCGCCTTCGCCAGCAGATCCCCTTCGTAGGTCGCGTCGATGAACATCGAGCCGATGAACGTCAGCCCGCTCTCCAGCCGGATGCTGACGATTCGCTCGCCCGCTTTGGCGACACCGTTCTTTAAGTCCAGTCGGCCGGTGACGACGGGCACCTTCGCGGCCTTCAGCATGTCGCGATAGATCGCTTCGGCGACGTGCGGCTCGAAGGTCCACATCTCGGTCTCGCCGGACTGCCGATTGCTGCGATATGCCTCGCGCTTCTCCCACTTCCAGGCGTCGTCCTTGGCGTAGTGCTCGGCGACCGCACGATAGAAGCCGCGCGACAGACCGCCGATTGCGGACTTGTTGCCGATGTCGGTCGCTCCCAATCCGCCGGAGGTCAGCCCGCCGAGATGCTTCGACGGCTCGATGAGCACGACCGACTTCTTCATCTTCGCAGCCTGCACTGCCGCGATAATTCCGCCGGATGTCCCACCATAAACCACGATGTCATACGGCGGACTCTTCGTCGTCACGTCCTGGGCACGAACGACACCAGGAGCACCGAAGACAGCCACGCTCATTGCCAATACCATCATCAGACAGGAACGCATGCTTGAAGTTCTCCGGCGACGCCAATCGCATCGTCTCATTGCAGGGCGGGAAGATTCCATGAGGCAAATTCATCCGCACGCTTTATGGCTCGGCCATGTCGGAGACGTTCGCGACTGGCGTGCGGTGTTCGATGCGGGCATTCAAGCGATCGTTGACCTCGCGGGCAACGAAGCCCCAGCAGTCCTGCCGCGAGATTTGATCTATCATCGCTTCCCGCTGGTCGATGGAGCGGGTAATCCCGATTGGTTGCTCAAGCTGGCTTGTCGCACAGTCGCCGATCTGCTCAGTGCCCACATTCCCGTTTTGGTTTATTGCAGCGCAGGCATGAGCCGGTCGCCAGCCATTGCAGCGGCGGCGATCGCGAATGCGACAAAACAGCCGCTTGATCGAGCGCTTGCCACAGTTCGGCAGGCAGGCAACATCGACGTTTCGCCGGGGCTTTGGACAACGATCGGCAACAGTGTCATGGTCGTTGACCATCCTGTGGATTGAATCCGTCGGGAGAAGAACCATCGACGACAAAAACTCAAAGTCACGAAGATGAACTTGGCCGCAAAGAGCACAAAAAGACGCAAAGAAGGAAGTCCCTCTTTGCGTCTTTTTGTGTTCTTTGTGACCAATTAACCAAAGCCTAGTTTCGGCTGGTGCTCGGTTTTGTCGGCAGCGCGGTGCGTACCGGATTTTGACCGGCACCTTTGAAGCTGGGGCCGATGGCTGGCTTCGTCGTGGCGGTCTCGTCGTCGTCATCATCGTCCGGATCGGTTTGCGCAGTTTGTGGCTTGGCCGTAGTGGCCGGCGCAGCTTTCGTGCTGGCAGTGCTGCCGGTTTCGCTGGCTTTCCACGCGGCGACCGACCAGTGCTCGTAGGTGTCGACGACGCCGGCACCGAGATCATCGAGCCAACCGCGGAAGACCTTGGTCGTCACGGCTTCGTTCGAGATGACTCGTTGCAGCACGAAGCGGCGGTTGGTGGCGACGTAGGCAAAGAACTTGCCGTTGCCGAGTCGGTCGTTGTCGGACAGCAATCGCAGCAGGGCGGTGCGTGGCACGTCGGCTGACGACTTCGGCAACTGGTCGAGCCACGCCATCAGCCAGATCGACGAACCGTCTTGGCTGAGCACTGCGGTCATCGAGAGGTTCCATTCCTCTTTGTTCTGCACCGCTTTGAATTCGAAGTCGTAGCGGCTTTCGACCTTCTTGGCTTCGAGTCCCATCGCTTTGAGCAGATTGCCGAGTTGCTCTTCGGTGATCGAACCGGGCTTGGCCACTTTTGGAGTGGCCTCTGTCTTCACGGTCGTGGTCGTCGGCTTCGGAGCGGGGTCGGCTGCCGGCAGCGACGGCACTCCGAGGAACGTCCACGCCACCACGGTGACAGCACCAGCCCAAAGTCCATTTCGCAGAGAAATCTTCATCGCGTGACACTCCTTTGTCGCAATTTGCCACTGTTTCAATTCACCGCATCCCCCGTGGCACATTTTGCCGCTGGACATCTCGGCCGCGAATCCGTTCCGGCATCGAGTGTCAAGCTGAGGCAAACAGGTGATCCAGACAAATTTGGGACCACGTCTCGAACTGGTCGCGATCGCGCATCAGTTCCGCAGGCGTGGCAAAGCCTGTCTGGATTATCGACTGTTCGCGTGGGCGAACTTGGGGCGCGTCCAGCTCAAAAATGTGAACGATGCCCAGATGGACCTTGCCAACTTCGGTCAAGTCGTCGTTGATCAGCCCGACACAGCGGTGCCGATAGCCGGCCTCCAGGAAGACTTCTTCCTCGATTTCACGACGCATGCCTTCGAGGTACGACGAGCCGCCGGCGTTCTCATCAATCGAGCTGATGTGCCCGCCGATCCCGACCGACCGCTTGCCGAGCAGTCGCGATTCGCCCTGCCCCTTGTCTCGGCGATACGAGAAAACCTGATCGCCACAGCGAAAGACGCAGTACGGGATGAGCTGCTTGAAGCTGGGGTCTTGTTCCATCTCGTCGCGCGGCCGGTAGCTGGTGTAGGCCGGATCGAGCAGCGTTTTCAAATAGCGATCCGAGTCTGGATTGAAGCCCTGAAAGTAACCGACCTCGTGGAACAACAGAGTCGGGACAACGAGCACTTGCTCGACGGCAGTGGCGGTGGCAGTCATGAATCCTCCTGGTGGGGCTTCGGGAAATCCGAGAGCGACCGGCGGAGTTTGACGTGACGCCGGGCCGCCGTGAAGTTCACCGATGGTTCGACTCTCGGAACAGCGCGGGCTAGCATGAATTCCGCGCGTAGGATGGGCACTCTTGCCCGTCCTGCGGCTCTTCGTCCTCTCACCAAAAACGGACGGGCAGGAGTGCCCATCCCCCACTATGTACATTCGCTGTCCGCACTGCCACAATCCGATCGACGTCCTCAACGACGATCCGTCCGGCGATGTCTCGTGCCCGTCGTGCGGCAGTTGTTTCAATCTGGCCAAGGACACCGATACGGCCCAAGACGACGGCACTCACGGCAAGACACTCGGCCATTTCCAGTTGTTGCACTGCCTGGGCCAAGGAGCCTTCGGAGCCGTCTGGAAAGCCCGCGACACGGAACTCGACCGTATCGTTGCGATCAAGATTCCTCGGAAGGAAAATCTCACCGAAGCCGACGCTGAAAAGTTTCTGCG
>CAMDPK010000046.1 GCA_945904015.1 Candidatus Kuenenia stuttgartensis
TTTGGGCAGACGATGTCGAAGTCGAAGGGGAACGGCGTCGATCCGCTGGACCTGATCGACAAGTACGGCACCGACGCCGTGCGGTTCACCATCGCCAGCTTCGCCGGCGAGACCCAGGACGTCCGCCTGCCCGTCGGCTACGAATGCCCTCACTGCGGCAACGTCATCCCGCAAACGCTAGAGCACCAAAAAGCCGTCCCCGGCGGCGGAGCGAAACCGCGCGTCAAATGCGCGAAATGCAAACAGTCGGCGCAATACAGCAGCCCCTGGTTCGAACCCGATCCCGGTGAACCAGTCGCTCGCGTCGTCAGCGAACGGTTCGAGTACGGCCGCAATTTCTGCAACAAACTCTGGAACGCCGCCCGCTTCGCGATGATGAATCTGGAAGGCTACACGCCGGGCGAAGTCCGTGGGATAGGCTTCCAGCCTGTCACTAACTCAAGCGACCCAACGGAAGCATCGCGTGGTAACACAGCCGTAGCGGATGACAGGCTGGAAGCCTATCCCTCGGATCTGAAGCTCGAAGACCAATGGATTCTCAGCCGCTTGTCGCACACGTCCGGCGAGGTCACATCGATGCTTGGCCGCTACCGCTTCGATGAGGCGACCCGCATCCTCCGCGACTTCGTCTGGAACGAGTTCTGCGACTGGTACCTCGAAATGATCAAGCCACGCCTACGCGATGAAGCCTTGAATCCGATCGCCCAACGAGTTCTCGTCAGCGTGCTCGACACGATTGTCCGCCTGCTACACCCGTTCGCCCCGTTCATCACCGAAGAACTGTGGCAGCGTCTCAACGAGATCGCGCCGGAGCGTGCATTGCCCACCACCGTTCCGTCTTCCCCTAACCCCCAACGCCTGACCCCTAGCCCCTCCGTGATGACCGCCACATGGCCCGACGTGCCGACGTCGTGGCAAAACCGCGACCTCGAACGCCGCTTCGAGCGGCTCCAAGAAACGATTGTCGCCGTGCGCAACATTCGCGCGATGTACAACATCGCGTCGAGCACTCCGATCCAACTCCACATGCGTTGCAATGCCGACATCGCCTCCGAGATGCACGATGTCGCCGCGCAGTTCGAGAACCTCTCGAAAGCCCTGCTTGCCGCCGCTGGAGCCGACGTGCAACCGCCCATTTGCTCGGCCAGTTTCAGTCTGACCGACGCCGACGTCTTCGTCCCGCTGGAGGGCCTGATCGACCGCGATGCCGAACGAGCCCGCAACACCAAAGAAGCCGACCGACTCCGCAAAGGGATCGAGTCCAACGAAAAGAAACTCACCAACGAAGCCTTCGTCGCCAAAGCCCCCCCCGACGTCCTCCAACAAACCCGCGACGTCCTGGAGAACTACAAGAAACAACTCGCCAGCGTCGAACAGATCATCAAGGCGCTTGAGTAACCTGATCGTCGTAAGAACAATCCCTCGCATTTCTTCCAAGCCGAAGGTGAAAACTAGACTTCAGAAGGGCGATTGTGATGAGTTCTCTGAACGCAGACGACGTCATGGACTATGCACAAACGCTTGAGGGAGTTGAACTCTTTACGCTCGCCCGAAACCGGCCATTCACATTGCATGTGTTGCCTACGGGGATTCAGTTTGTGCCTTCAAGTGGTACGCCGCGTCACGAAAGTCGAATGCAGATTCAAGAGTTCTGCGAGCAGTATGCTCAATCGGGTTCAAAGAGTGAGAGCGCTTACAAAACTTTCAATGCTTCATATTTAGTGGCCGTAGTTACCTCTCTTGAAGAGCGGATTACCGAGACGTCGGATCCGAACTCAGTGAATTCAAGCTCAATCGATTCGGCTCCAGCATTCAAAACAGCGGCTTCCGCTCAAAGTCCCGAAGACCTTGTTCGGAAGGCCGCAGAAGAAATTGACGCAACTGGTTATTTCATTCCTAAGGCCGACGAGGATGCATGCAAGAGAGTTTGGCGAGAGATCGCGGAGCGGCGAGGTCAGAGTCGCTTTCGAGAACAGTTGATCGACGCATATCGGAAACGGTGTGCTGTCACAGGTTGCCGTGTCCTTGCAGTGCTAGAGGCTGCTCATATCAGACCATTCAGTGATGACATGACGTTTGAAGTTCAAAACGGCATTTTGTTGCGTGCCGATATCCATAGTCTGTTTGATCTGAACTTGCTCGGTATCAACCCTGATGATTTCACGGTTTCGGTTTCGGATTCCATTCGAGGAACAACCTACGGGAAGCTCCACGGCCAACCACTGCGACTACCCCACACCGAGAGCTTGAAGCCCGCAAAGGAGTTTTTGCGAATTCGCTGGCTCAGATTCTGGGCCAACAGCAGTGAGCACTCCGTCGTTTGATTCGAGATCAACACCGGATGCGTGAACGGCCATCAAAGTTACATCACGCCTGCGATGGGCTCGCCCGCGTGGCCGAACAGGACGGGGCGGTTGGTGGAGGTATAAAGCGGTTGGTCGCGGTCGATGCCGAGCTTTTCGTAAATGGTCGAGGCATAGTCTTCCGGCGTGTGCGGCGAGTCGAGGACATAGCCGCCGTCGGCGTCGGTCTTGCCGATGACACGGCCGCCGGGTGTGCCCGCTCCGGCGAAGACGATCGAGTACGCGTGCTCCCAATGATCGCGGCCGGCAAAGGCGTTGAGTCGCGGTGTGCGGCCGAACTCGGTGATGAAGCAGACGAGCGTCTCAGTGAGCAGACCGCGTTGATCCATGTCTTGGATCAGCGCCGCGAAGGCTCGGTCGGTGCTGCCCATCATCACCCAACTGCCGATGCCGTAGCGTCCCTCGCCGCCGGCCTTGTTGCGGATCGTGCCGCATGAGCCGTTCGTGTAGATCAAATCGTGGTGGTCCCAGTTCAAGTTGAATCCGCCAGGAACTTCCTCGGAGAACGGCCAACGGACATCGACGGTCACGAAACGGACGCCCGATTCAATCAGCTTGCGGCCGACGAGATAGCAGGCTCCGCGATGGCCTTTGCCGTACAGCTCGCGCGTGGCGGGAGATTCGGATTGCAGGTTGAAAGCGGCATCAACTCGCGAACTGGTCAGCGTGTCAAACGCCTGCGAGTAGAAGCGATCCATGCCATCGACATTTCGCGCTCCGGCGAAGCGAGCATCCAGCGACGCCAGCATCTCGCGGCGACCGCTCAATCGAGGGCCAGCGTTCTCACCGCGAGGCAGCAGGTCGGCGACTTTCCAATTTGATGACGAGACATCGCTGCCACCGGTCTTGAAGACTCGCGACGCGGCAGGCAGAAAACCGGCTCTCGCCGAAGCATTCTGCTCGTCGTTGCCGGGGACCATGATGTACGGCGGCAGATCACGGCACTCGCTGCCGAGAATCTTCGTCACGATGCAGCCGATGTCCGGCATCTCCATCGGACTGGTGGGGTGCGAGCCAGACAGCATGTACTGCGTTCCGTCAGGATGTCCGTTCGCACCGGCTTTCGGATGCCGCATCGAACGCACGACCGCCAGTTTGTCGGCGACTCGCGCGGTGTTCGCGAGCAACTCGGTGAATTGAATTCCGGGGACGTTCGTGGAGATCGGCTGGAACGGACTGCGATGCTCGGCGATCGCATCGGGCTTCGGATCCCATGTGTCGATATGCGACAGGCCTCCCTGTTCCAGCACGATCAGTACATTCTTCGCGGCGGGTTTCGCGTTTGATGAAGCCGCCTGAGTTTGCACCGCCAACCACTGAGGCAATGACAGACCGAGCACTCCGGCCGAGCCAACTTGCAATGCTCGACGCCGAGACCATGAAGCGGACATTGACGAGGATTTGCTCATCACGATTCACAACCTTTAGGCGGGAACACGAACCGGAGGGGGCCACATAAGCCGGAGCGGGAGAGCAACCTAATCAACAGCCTTGTCCGTGGAAAGGTCGGTCACGTCACAAAACAGGGCTGGCGAATTCGTCGCGTTCATCACGCCGTAGGGTGGGACCAGCGTAGCGCCGGCCCACCACAATGATCGAAAAAATGGTGGGCCGGCGCTATCGCTGGTCCCACCCTACGGATCCACTCAGGTCGACGATCTCAGTCGGCTTTCACGCCGCTCAGCGGATGCTGAGTCGCGGCTTGCCAGGCCAACTCTTGCAGCAGTTTCAACAGCGCGGGATCGGTGGGTGTCTTCGCGCGAGCCAACGCGGCTGGAATCGGCAGTCCGACCGGGCTGCGGCGATATGTGACCGCGAAATGACAATACGCCACGAGCACTTGAATGGTCGGAGTCGCATGGCCGAGAGTGTCGGTAAAGAGTTCGGTCTGCTGTTTGATCCCCGGCACTTCGCCCGCCGCAACCTTCTCGCGCAGGGCGAGCACCGCTTGACCGACGGGCGCGACGTAGATCGCCTTCGTGTCGAACTTGCCGCGCAACGTCATGACATGTTCGTCGATCGACTTGAAGTATGCCTCGTGCTGCTCTCGCAGATCCTTCAGCGAACGCGCGTTGCGATCGGGTTCGGGATGCGCCGCCCGAAAGTTTTCGACATTGAACCGATCGTTCGGCAGCCAGAATTCTTGAATCGTGATGCGGATGCTGGGATTGTGCTCCAGCGCGAGCTTGCAGAAGTTCTCGATCCCGTCGTCGGGCAGAAAGATCGGAGCCATCGTCAGGACATCGACTTTGCCTTCGGTCAGCAATGCCTTCGATTTGAATTTGTCGTCGACGATGTCCCAATGCTGGATGACTCGCGAGCCGCCGATCGACGACACACCGATTTTTTTGTGATCCTTGATGTCAGCCGCCTGAGCAATGTCGGTCAGAATGTCTGGCATGAAGACGTGGAAGCTGTGCCCAATTGAATAGACCCGCTGGCCTTGAGTGATCGCCGTTGTCCCCTTGTCCCCTTCTTGAGCCTGAGCCGGCATGCCCACGAAGAACAGAACCGCCAGGAGTCGTGCGGTCATCCACAGCTTGTTCCACATGATCAGTCTCCGTTGTGCCAGTTGGTGGGATGAATCGCGAGAAGTTGTAACGATTGCGACTCGTTCGGGCGCGGGCTACGGTCTGCGGATGACGACTGCCGTGTCACCAATGAGGTCGATGATGAGAAGGCTCGCGCGAGTTGGAATTGTCCGCACGACCATTCTGAGTTTGGTCATCACAACCATGATCGGTGTCGTCAGCGCGTGTGCTGCGGAAGACGCGAGTCTGTGGTCCTTTCAACCGCTGCGTGGCGAGACTGCTCCGACGATTCGCGATCAGGCTTGGCCGAGATCGGACGTCGATCGCTTCATTCTTGCAAAACTGGAAGAGCAGAAGTTGTCGCCGGCGCGGGATGCCGATCGAGCGACTCTGATTCGTCGCGCGTCGTTTGATTTGGTCGGCTTGCCTCCGAGTCCCGAAGAGATCGCGGCGTTCAGTGCGGACTCGGCCAACGACGACGTGGCCTTGGCGAGGTTCGTCGATCGACTGCTGCAATCGCCGAGATTTGGCGAGCGTTGGGGACGGCATTGGCTCGACGCCGTGCGGTACGCGGACAGCGTCGGCAAAAGTTGGAACGCACCGTTCACCTACGCCTGGCGGTATCGCGATTACGTCATCGACTCGTTCAACCAGGACAAGCCGTTCGACCGATTCGTCACCGAGCAACTCGCGGGAGATTTGCTGCCGTCGCGATCGGCGGCTCAAGAGCGCGAGCAGCGAATCGCGACCGGGTTTCTGGCGCTGGGATCGATCAGCCTGCAAGAAGGCTCGCGCGAGCAGTCGATCATGGATCGCGTCGACGATCAGATTGACGTGACGACACGCGCATTTCTGGGTCTGACGGTGAGTTGTGCTCGCTGCCACGATCACAAACTCGACCCCGTCACGATGCGCGACTACTACGCGCTGGCCGGCATCTTCTACAGCACTCGGCTGTGGACGGGCCAAGGGACGCACACGCGCGAGTTCGGCAGCATGGATTACGTCGATGGCGACTTGCTGCTGCGGTTGCCGGATCTCGTCAGCGGCAAGCCGACAGAATTGTCGGCAGGCGTACATTCGATGTCCGACTTTCAGGACGAATGGAGAACAGGTCGCCGCGACATTCGCTACACGACCGATCCGAACCGCGCAATGGGTGCGTCCGAAGGCGATATCCGCGATTGCGAGATTCGTCTGAAAGGGAAGCCGTACGATCGCGACGTTGCTCCGTCCCGAGGCATCGTGCGCATCGCAGGACTGCCGGAATTGTCCGACATCCCCGCATCGGCGAGCGGTCGATTGCAGTTGGCTCGCTGGATCACGTCGCGTGAAAACCCGCTGACCGCGCGAGTCTTCGTGAATCGCGTCTGGTCGCACTTGTTTGGCCGAGGCATCGTGCCGTTGGTGGATGAATTCGGCTCGGTCAGCGAAGAGCCGGTGCATCGCGAGTTGCTGGACCATCTGGCTCAGCAGTTCGTCGCCGATGGCTGGTCCATCAAGAAGCTAATCCGTGCGATCATGCTGAGCCGAACGTATCAGCTCGGAGGATGGGCACTCCTGCCCGTCCCTCATGGCAATGAAGAAATGGACGGGCAGGAGTGCCCATCCTCCGAATTGTTTGGCCGAGCCACTCCGCGCCGCTTGGATTGGGAGGCGATCCGCGACAGTCTGTTGCTCGCTTCGGGTCGTCTGACTTTCGATCGGCCGCCCGGCATTCAAGTCGCGGGAACTGGCGGCAAGGCTCGCGGTTCTTCGACGTACAGCCTCTTGAAAATCGACGCTCAGTACCGCACGGCGTATCTGCCCGTGCTGCGGTCGCTGATGCCGGAGGAATACTCAACGTTCGACTTCCCCGATCCGCATCAAATCCAAGGTCAGCGAGAGGTCACAACGGTCGCTCCGCAGGCGCTGTTCTTCATGAACAGCGATTTCGTTGTCGAGTGTGCTCGCGGTGCGGCGGAGCGGTTGCTGAAGGACGACTCGCTCACAAGCTCGCAGCGCGTGCGGTTGGCCTATTTGCGTCTGTTGAGCCGCGAGCCGTTGGTGGATGAGGTCTCTGACGCACTCTCGCTGCTGCGCGATTTGCAACCGCCCGCTTCGCCACGTTCGCCCGAACAATATCGTTGGACAACGTTGGTTCAAGCCCTGATGTCCAGCGCGGAGTTTCGTTATGTCCGATAATGCTGGAGGATGGGCACTCTTGCCCGTCAACGAACGAGCAGAAGACAAGGACGGGCAAGAGTGCCCATCCTCCAGACGTGCGTTCCTGCAACAGGCCGCGTGCGGTTTCGGCTGGCTCGCACTGACCGCACTCGCGGCACAAGCCGAGACACCCACCGTCAAAGGGCCACTCGCGCCGAAGCAACCGCACTTCAAGATGAAGGCAAAACGAGCGATCTTCCTCTTCATGGAAGGCGGGCCGAGCCAGCTCGACACGTTCGATTGGAAGCCGGAGTTGGCTCGCGCGGGAGGGAGATATTTGGCTCCCGCATTTCCATTCAAGCAACGCGGCGACAGCGGACTTTGGATTTCGGACGCCTTTCCGCAACTGGCTCAACACGCAGACGAGTTGTGTCTGCTCAACGGCATGACCACCAACAACGCGGGGCATCAACAGGCGGTCTTGGCGATGCACACCGGCAGCGAGAATCTCGTGCGGCCGTCGCTGGGTGCGTGGACCGTGTACGGACTCGGCTCGATGGCCGAAGACTTACCAGGGTTCGTGACGATCAATCCGGTTTCGCATCTCGGTGGAGCACAGAATTACGGCTCAGCGTTTCTGCCCGCGACGTTTCAAGGGACGCGACTCGGCACCGGACAGCGCGGCGTTCCGCACATCGCCAATCGACATCTCAGCGAAGGGGACCAGCGCCGCCAATTGGATTTCGTCCAAAAGCTGAACCGCCGAGTGTTGGCTCAAGACCCAAACCAGCCGGACCTCGAAGGGTTGATCCAGTCCTACGAGTTGGCCTATCAGATGCAAACGTCCGTGCCTGAGACGCTCGACCTGTCTCGCGAACCGGCACACATTCGCGAACTGTACGGCCTCGACGATTCCGCCACGGAGAACTTCGGATCGCAGTGTCTGCTCGCTCGGCGATTGATGGAAAAGGGCGTGCGGTTCATCCAACTCACGAGCACCGGCTGGGACCATCACAACAACATCCGCGAGAGCTTGGGTGCGCGAGCCGCGTCAGTGGATCGCCCGATTGCCGGCTTGCTGTCCGACCTGAAACAAAAAGGAATGCTCGACGAAACGCTGGTGATCTGGGGCGGTGAGTTCGGTCGCCAGCCGCGCGAAGACAATCCCGGCGGACGCGGTCACGCAAATCGCGGCTACACGATGTGGCTCGCCGGCGGCGGAGTGAAACGCGGGTTTCGTTACGGCGCGACCGATGAACTCGGCGAACAAGCCGTCGAAGGAAAACTCGGCACGCACGACCTGCACGCCACACTGCTGCACCTGCTCGGCCTCGACCACGAGCAACTCACCTTCCGCCACGCTGGCCGCGACTTTCGGCTGACCGATGTGGCTGGCAAAGTGGCGAAAGAGATCATCGCGTAATCGTGGGATGACCCGTCTCCAACCAGCACGACGCGGAAGCGAGTGATTGATTTTGAACGATCCGGATCACTCGCTCGCGCGTCGTGCTAGTAATCGGCTACCGAGCCATCCGGCAGCGTGACTCGCGGGAAATTCCATTTGTAGTTGGGATCGGCGGCGAGCTTTTGCAGTTTCGCGATGTCAATCTGCACGCCAAGGCCGGGGCCTTCGGGCAGTGTCGCGTAGCCGGTTTTGTCATCGACGGTCCAGGGGCGGTTCATGAATTGTTCGCCCCACTGCAACGAACCGGGAGCCGTCTCGTGAATCAGCAGGAATGGGATCGACGCTCCGACGCTGAGGCTGGCGGTCGCGCCCAGCGGCGAAGTCGTGCAGTGCGGGGCGAGCGGGACGTGATACGCCTCGGCGAGGATCGCGATCTTGCGCATCTGCGTGATGCCGCCGCAGTGAGCGACGTCGGGTTGCAGGATGTCGATGCACCGTTCGTGGAGGTACGGAATGAATTCCCAGATCGTGTGGTCGCGCTCGCCGGTCGCCATCGGGATCGCGATTTGTTCTTTCAGCCTTTTGAAGACCTCGATGTTGCCGGGGACTGCGACCTCTTCAAAGAACAGCACTTCATACGGTTTGACCGCCGCTGCGAGTTGAATCAGCGTGGCCGGAGGGACGGCACAGTGCGCGTCGAACATCACGGTGCCGTCGGGGCCAACTCGCTCGCGAGTCTGTTTGATCGCGTTGACCATCCGTTCGATTTCGTTCGGCTTGCCCGAATGATCGTAGATGCCGTGCGGCGGAACCTTGTGGGCCTTCGCGGTCGGATAGACGCGAATTTTGTCTCGGCACGGTCCGCCGAGCAGGCGATAGACCGGCACGCCCCACAACTTGCCAGTGATGTCCCACAGCGCCATGTCGATCCCGGCCAGTGTGTGACACATGAACGGCCCACCGCGAATGTCGCGATGAGCGCGATACAGCTTCTGCCAGAGGTGCTCGATGCGTGTCGGATTCTCGCCGTCGAGCAACTCGAACAGTGATTTCGTCAGTTCTTCCGCCGCCGTCGGCACCAGCGCGCTGACCTCGCCCCAGCCGGTGATCTTCGCGCTGGTCGAAAGCTCGACGTAGACCTTGTGCTGCACGCGATGCGTCTTCATCGCCGTGATGCGGATGCTCGACGCGGAATCGGCGACCTGCGCGGCGGGATTGTTCTCCTGCGCGACCGCGTGATTCAACAATGCCAGTCCACCCGCAGCACCGAGCAGATGCCTTCGAGAAACCAGTTGACTTGAAGAAGACTTCATCGCAGATGCCTCTAAGGATTTGGTGTCAGCAGAAGTCGTTCGGCCGGCCGCCGTCAGCAGAAAGCCGACGGCCGTGATACCGTTTTCTTTGCCCTCAAAAACAGTATCACGGCTGTCGGCGATCGGCTCACGGCTTCCGGCCGGACTCAAATTGCCAGTGTTCATCAAAGTAGCCGGCGCGAATCACGTTCTCCGTCAACGGCTCGGAAGGTTTCTGATCCGAAGAAATTTGTAACACCGCCCAATCACCCCATCGTGGAAAGAGCAGAAAGTTGAGTTTCGCCAGTTCCGCCTCGCGAAACGTGTGACCGCTGTTGAGCACGACATATTTTCGGTTCGAACTGGCCAAGGGATTCGGAGCAATCAGAGCGGGGAGATGCTCCGCTGCGGAATACTCGTGGCCACCGAATTGCACGGTCTCTCGCGTCCACTTCAGCGGCAACTGCGGCAGCGCTTTGGTGATCAGCGAGTTGCTGCCGGGGTCGCCGAACAGAATCAAGTGACGCGATTGCAGATCGTCGCTCGTCACCGCCACATCGTTCTTGATCGGCAGCTCACCGCGAAAATAGTGGTGCCATTCGTCGGCGAAGCGCTGCAGACTGGCGTCGGCGAATTTCTGCACGGCAGCGTTCCACGGTTGTCCGGTGCCACGCACGCACAGAAATGAAGATGCGAAGGCATCATCAATTGGCCCCTGTAAGCCGGGAACTTTGCGGCCAGTCGGGATCTCGTCCGCGACCTTCTGCCATTTGCCGTCGTGGTGTGCGAAAGTGACTCGCGATTCGCCCTTCGGGAACGGGAACTCGGATGGTCCGATTCGTACCACCTTTGGACTGACTGGAAGCAGCGACACGACAATCGCGAACCGCGAGATGTTGTTCGGCTCGTCGATCACCAGCACTTCGTCGCCGAGTTTGGCGGAAAGTTCCGCGCGAGCGTAATGCCGATCCAGGCCGAGCACCTCCAGCCAATGGCAGCGGCTGTACTTGAGCGTCCAAGTCACGAATCGCAGTTCACGCGGTCGGCGCGGAGCGGCAGCGACATGCTCGGCAATGCGTTTCATTTGCTCGGCGTGAGTCACTGGGTCGATCACGTGGCCGGTGCCGGGTGAGATGAGGTTCGTCATCGTCAGTCCTTCGAGTTGCATCGCCTCACCCATGATGACGTGAGCCTGAAAGAAGACGTCCTTCTCGCCCATGCAGGCGATGGCCGGAACGATTCCCGCGTTGGCCGCGTAGTCCACGGAATCGAGCATGTGCAGTCCGAGTTCTTGATGCTCCGGCAGCGGCCCGACTTTGACAAAGTTCGCCAGCGGCGTCTCCGAAAACTTGTGCGTGTCCACGTAACCGCAGTACGGGCCGAGCGCGGCAAAGCGGTCGGGATGCTTCAAACCCAGATGCCACGTCCCCGACGCGCCCATCGACATCCCGCGCAACACGATTCGATTGCGGTCGATGTTGTACCGGCGGCAGACGTCTTCAATGGCCTCGAAGACATCGGTCTCGCCGGCCCAACGGTAGCAGTTTTCGACGCGACCCAGCGGATGCAATTCGATGAAGGGCGCGTCCACCAGCGTGGGATTCTCGCCGTCCCCCTCGCCGAACCGTGCGATGAATTTCAACTCGCTCATCCCGATCGGCCGAGTGCTGCCATGCAAGACAACATCCAGACGGATCGGCGTCTTGGGGTCGAAGCTCTTCGGCACGATCAGGCCATACGGCTGCACCGAGTCATCGATCTTCGAGCGATACCCCAACGCGAGCTTGCCTCGGCGTGTGGTCCAAGGGGGCACCATCGGAGGCTCGAGCCTTTGACGCTCGCGGGCGCGTCGAATGCTTTTCTCCAACAGGGCGACGTCCGCTGGAGCGAACTCGCGGTCGTACTTCAACGCCCAAGTCAGCCCCTTCACGAAGATCGCCTGGTCGGCAGTGAGGTGTTTTCGATCAACGTCTTCCCGCAGTTCGGTTGCGGCTGCCTCGAATGACTGCCGCTGCGCCTCAGACAACGGCTGAGGCGATTGTCCCCAACCGGTCGTCTGCGTGACTCCGAGGATGAGGATCACGACCGCACAATCACGAATAGCTCGCCGCATCGCAGTCTCCAAGTTGTCGATGGTCGATCTCCGAGTGCGGCGAATCCTAAGAGTCGAACTTGTGCGCTGCCACCAAGACTGCGCCCACCGTCACTAGCCGCCAATGATTCATGTTCGGAGAAACGTAGAGTGGGACCAGCGCAGCGCCGGCCCACCAGTTCCATGCCGTGAGGTGGGCCGGCGCTCGAAGCGAGCTTGTCCCACCCTACACCTGCGTGCTGCATGACTCATTTGCGGCTCGTGGCGACTCAACTCCATTGGTACGATGCTCCCAACATGTTTTCGATCCACTCTTCTGCCGGGCGATTGTGTGACACCCCATCGCGGCGCGAGCTGTTGACGGTGGGCGGGCTGTCGTTGTTCGGATTCGGCCTGCCGACGTTTCTGCGGCAGCAAGCGTTGCAAGCCGCTCCGAGTGCGAACGTCACCGCGCGAGTCGTCAGCCGGCCGGCAACCGCTGAAGCGGTGATCTTGGTGTACTTGCAAGGTTCGCCGAGTCACATCGACTTGTGGGATCCCAAGCCCAACGCGCCGGCGGAGATTCGGGGCGAGTTCCGTCCGATCGCGACCCGTGCTCCGGGCATGATGTTGGGCGAAGTGCTGCCGATGCTGGCGGACCAGGCTCAGCATTTCACGCTCATCCGTTCGATGGGAGTTAAACCGAAGGGGCTGCGGAATCATGGTTCGGCGATTTACATGCTGATGACCGGGACCGACCCTGGGAATTTCTCGGTGACGGGTTTGGCGGTGCCGCCATCGCGCGACGATTTGCCGTCGGTCGGTTCGATTGTGGCTCGGCAACGGCCTTCGGTGTCCGGCGGGCTGAGTTATGTCGCCGTCTGCGGGCCGGTCAAAGAGGGGAAGGAAGTTGGCGTCGGGCAGTCGGCGGGAATTCTTGGTCCGGGATTCGACCCGTTCACGATGTATGACGACCCGACTCAGCCACTGAAGCTCGATGCCTTCGCGCTGCCCGGCGACGTGACTCTGGATCGGCTGTTATCGCGCGTCGATCTGCGGGCGAGGATCGACGCACAACGCGACTCCGCACAGGCGGCGGCCACTTTCGACACGTACTACGAGCGAGCTCTCGGACTGGTGCAATCGCATCGAGCCGTGCAGGCGTTTCGGCTCGATGCGGAGTCCGATGCGACCCGCGACCGCTACGGCCGGACGCGGTTTGGTCAGAGTTGCTTGCTGGCTCGGCGTCTGGTCGAAGCGGGGACGCGCTTCGTGCAGGTGACATGGCCTGCTCGGTCCGATGACGAACCGGTCCCCGGCCCGGATGGTTCTTGGGACACGCACCGCAATAATTTCCCGACGCTGCGCGAACACCGTTGCCCGTTCTTCGACCGCACGATGTCGGCGCTGATTGCCGACCTCGCGGATCGCGGCATGCTGGAGAAAACCTTGGTCGTGGCGATTGGCGAGTTCGGCCGCTCGCCGAAGATCGGAGTGGCGACCACCGACAACGTCGGCCCCGGCGGACGAGATCACTGGCCCGAATGCTATTCGTGTCTGATCGCCGGTGGCGGAGTGCGGCCGGGACAGGTCTACGGCGAATCCGATCGCTTCGCCGCGTGGCCGAAGAGCAATCCGGTGCATCCTTTCGATCTCATCACCACGATCTATCACGCCCTTGGTATCGACCCCGCCACCGAGTATCACGATTCGCTCAATCGCCCGCGCCGCCTTGTCGAACAAGGCCAACCTGTGCTGGGGTTGTTCTGACCGAGTTCACATTCGCGTCCCACAGAATTCGCACAGAGCTGTGTGGGAACTGACGAAGAGTCCGCCGTGATGACGACTTCGATTGCCATTGGTTCGATTTTCATTGAGTGCAACCATTTCGGCGGAGTGCCGGCCGACATCGAGAGTTTTTGCCGCAGCGAACTCTTCTACGATGCCGAGGTGCTCGACCGCACGGCCGGCACGGTCGGCGGAATGCTGAGTGTTATGCGTGAACGTTCGGTCTCGATCCGGCCGCTGCTGGTGGCGAGTGCCTGTCCCAGCGGGCCGGTGACGGCGGATTGTTATCGCCAATTGAAGCGAGAGTTGCTCGATCGACTGCAAGCGTCTCGACCCGTCAGCGGAGTGCTGTTGGCTCTGCACGGATCGGCAGCCGTCGAGGGGATCGGCGATCTCGAAGGCGATCTGCTGGAAGCCGTGCGAGCGGTGATCGGTGACGAGATTCCGGTGGTCGCAACGCTTGATCTGCACGCGCATATCACCGAGCCGATGGTCCGCTGCGCTGATGCTCTAATCGCGTGGGAGACGTACCCACACAAAGATGCCTTCACGACCGGCGAGCGTGGTGCGCGGGCGCTGCTGGACATCTTGGACGGCAAGCTGCGACCGGCGATGGTGCTGGCGAAAGTCCCCGCGCTGGTCAGCGGAGTCCTCGGCCACACCGAAGGACCGGGGCCGTTCGCCGATGTCATGCGTCTGGCCAAGTCGTTCGAGCAACACGACGGCGTTTATTCGACGAGCGCCTTTCTCGTTCACCCGTACCTCGACCTGCCGGACATGGGTGGCGGCGGCTTGGTGATCACGAACGGCGATCTGGCCGAGGCCGAGCGGCTCGCGCGACAGATCGCGGAACTGTTTTGGCAGAACCGATTCGATCTGGAACCGCCGGTCGTCTCGCCGGCCGATGCGATCGCGCGTGGCTTACAGATCGAAAGTGGTCCCGTGCTGTTGGTCGAGACTGCCGATTGCTGCGGGGGCGGAGCCGCTGGCGACAGCGCGGCCTCATTGCGTGCGTTGTTGGCCGCCCATGTCGATCAGCTCAGTCTCATCCCGATCGTCGATCCAATCGTCGCGGCCCAATGTCACGCAGCGGGAGAAGGTGCCGAGGTCTCCGTGCAACTCGGCCACCATGTCGATCCGAAATGGGGCGAGCCGGTCTCGGTGACGGGCCGAGTTCAGAAACTCAGCGACGGCCGCTTCCGCTACCGAGGCGGCATCTGGGACGGACAAGCCGGTCACATGGGACCATCCGTCGCGCTGCAAGTCGGCAGCCTCCAGATCGGAGTCGCCTCGCACGGCACCTACGAATGGTGCGGCGAACAATACGAGTTGCTGGGGCTGAACGCTTGCAGTGCCAAATTCGTCGTCGTTAAGAATCCGATGAACTACAGCATGGCCTATGGCGACATCGCAAAAGGGGAGTTCATCCTCAACACGCCCGGCCCGACTCCCGCCACGCTGCGCGGCACGCGATTCCAAAACGTGCGCCGACCGTATTACCCCGCCGATGCCGAGATTCCCGGTCTGCAACCAACCATCTACCGAGGAGTCCCGCGTTTCGCATCGCCGAGCTAGGGCTGTGGCAATTGAAAAATCCGTTCGGCGTTCTCGCACAGGATCATCCGCTTTTCGCGATCGGTCAGGTCCGCGTGATCGATGCGGATGCGTTGCATCGAGGTGTGATACAGCGGCGTATCGGTGCCAAACAAAACTCGCTCGGCACCGACTTCACGCACGGCCCATTCGATGAGGTTGGGCATGATCGAACGCGCGCTCGACGTGTCGGCGAAGACGTTGCCGTGACGGCTTTGCTGGATCGCTCGGACCTGATGCTCGCAGTTGCCGTCCCAGCCGCAGCCGATGTGAGCCAGGATCAGCTTCGCTTCGGGAAATTGGTTCGCAAAGACGACCAACTCGGCAGCGAGGCTGTTCTTCTCGCTGCTGTGCGACAGTACGACAGCGCGATGCCGCGCGGCGAATTCGAAGATCGCCGCTCCGTGTTCTTGAATCGGGTAGACGTGTTCTTCCGGATGAATTTTGATCCCGACGCACGTCGGCAGTTGCAGCATTTCTTCGGCTTGTTGGTAAGTCTCAGTCCGACGTGGGTCGATGACAACGTACTGCAACAAGCCCGGAGTGGCGGCGACGATTCGCGCGGCGTTGCGGTTGCCGGCGACAGCGTCCGCCTTGCCGCGCGGCAGCAGCGCTTCGAGCGGTGACACGATCGTCAGCCGCACGTTCGCTCGCTGCGCTCGTTCGGCAACGACAGAGGCGTCGCCCGTCATCAGCTCGTTTATGAGGTCCGGCCGCCCGCAGTCGTAGCGGCCGAAGTGAGCGTGAACGTCGACTGCAATGATGGATTCAGTTCCCATGACACTCTCATTTCAAGTCTTGTGGAGCCGGCCGCGCGGGCAAGACCAAGGCCATCAGCACCATCGCGGCCAAGAGAATTCCCGTGGCGGTGTAAAAGCTGGCGATCCGGTCCCAGCGATCGGAGATCAGACCGAAGAGCACCGAGGCGAAACCAACCAGCGAGCCGAGCAAACTCAGGTACGCCATGTTCGCTCGCACTTGCGATTTGCTCGACGACGTGGCGATGTAGTTCGGAAAGTAGGCCCCAAATAGCTCACCCGCGCCGAGCAACCCGAACGAGATTAAATACCACGGCCCGGTCACGTTGAGCACCCAGCCCATGCCGATCACCAGAATTGTCGTTGTCGTCAGCAGCAGCGTTTTTGGATTGGTTCTGGTCAACAACCAGCCAAGACACAATCCCGCAACCGCTTTGAATCCAAAACGCAGGAATTGCTGTGTCCCCATCGAACTGGCCGTTGATTCTCCCAGAACATCTTTGGCGTGCAGTGAGACATTGTCGAAGATCGCGTTGCCGCCTGAGTAAACCAGAAAGTACGCCACCGCTCCGATGACCAACGGGCGGTAGGTGAAGAAGTCTCGCAGTCCGCTGACGATCTCGGTGAAGCGCGATTGGCCGGTCGGTTCGTCGGTCGGCAGCGGCACGATGAAGGTGGCCGCGATCAACGTCTCCAACAACATCAACGGAGCCGCCGCCGCAAACAACGCCAGATAGTTTTGGGGAAACGCCAATCCCAGCGACATCCCGGCAATTGGGCTCGTGGAGAACAACGCTTGCTGAGCCAATGATCCGACGCAGGCGAATAACGGACCGACTCCAAACGCGACGCCCAGGGCATGCCCTCGTCGCGAAGTCGAGACGCCTCGACGCAGCACTTCCCAAAGCGTCGTGAGCAGCACGCCGTTGCTCATGCCGAGCACCGCACCGTGAGTGATGACCATCGTCGTCACGATACTCGCCGACAACTTCAACCAGATCGCGAGCGCCACCGCACCCGTGATGACCGCCATCAAAATCAACGGGTACACCAGCAGCGGCTTGAGCATCTTGGGCTGCGGCAAAAACCAAGCGACCACGATCGGCAACGCACCCAGCCATTGATAGACCGCATGCGGCAGATTGGCCACCGTGTCGCTGTTGCCCAATTCTTTCAGCAAGTTGGCGTGCGTCAGTCCGACGTACGACACCGGAGCCACCAAATAAAACAGGCACCAAAATCCCGCGAAACAAAAGATGTTGCGAGCCTGCTGAGCCGCCGGCAGCGGACAGTCGTCCTCAACCTGCGGATTCGATTCGGACATGCGGCACCCCTCCGGCTAGTCGAACAACGGCGGCTCACGATAAAAACTCCCGCCCATTCCGGCTATCGTGCAGGATAGCTCGACGCGCTAGCGAGAGGTGAAGGTCACGAGAAAGGCAACCACTCGCTGGCGCGTCGTGCTAACTTTGCCCCCAACGCCTCAAAACTGGCAAACCATGAGTCATCCAACATACCGCGCGGGAATCATCGGCTTGGGATTCATCGGCGGTGGCGATCAAGTTTCTGGAGATCGCCTGGGGCAACGAGTGGTCGATCTCGACGGCACACATCGCGAGGCTCTGTCGAATCATCCGCGAGTGCAATTAGTGGCCGGCAGTAGCCGCGATCTCGGACGGCGCGAACGGTTTTCCGAACGCACCAACGCCCGGACCTACGACGATTGGCGAGCAATGCTTGCCCACGAAAAGCTGGACATCGTCGGCGTCGCGTCGTTTGCATCGAGTCATGCGGAGTTGGTTGTCGCCTGTGCCGAGAGCGGCGTCCGTGCGATCTTCTGCGAGAAGCCGATTGCCACTCGCTTGGCCGATGCCGAGCGGATGCTCGCTGCCTGTCGGCAGTCCGGCAGCTTGCTGGTCATCAATCACAACCGGCGCTTTCATCCGCAGTTTCGCGAGCTACAACGCCGCATCGCCGCCGGTGAGTTGGGCGAACTCACCGGCGTCTGGCTGCAATGGGGCACCGGCCGGCTCGGCAACGTCGGCACGCATTTCATTGATGCCGCGATGATGCTGACGGGCCGAGTCGTCCGCGCGGTTTCAGCCACGCTCGATCTGACTGGTCGTCCCGATTGCCGAGGCTCGGAGTTTCGCGATCCCGGCGGCTGGGCGATTCTGCGGTTCGACGGCGGACTCATCGGCCACGTCCATGCTCCCGACAATCCGACCGGCCCGGCAGAGATTGTCGTGCAGGGAATGCTCGGTCGCGCCCGCGTCGCTGGTGGAGTTGCCGAGATCGAAACGTGGGCGGGCGTCCGCGATGTTTTGGAAAATCCCTCAGCCGAGGCGGGCAACTCGATGGATCAAGCGGTGCGTGAAATCGTGGCTTGGTTGGATGAGGGGACGCCGGTCTGTTGCTCGGCGGAGGAATCCCTGCGAACTTTGGAAGTCATCGTCGCCTGCCATGCCTCGCACGCTCGGCAAGCGGCGTGGATCGAACTGTCGCTGTTCGGCGCAGATCGAGATCGCGAAGTGCAGAGCGGCTAACTTTCGTAGCCACGCTCGCCAGAGCGTGGGCCGAGTCACCAACAAGCCCACGCTCTGGCGAGCGTGGCTACACGAACCTAGGAATCGTCATCATGCCAGACATCGCAACGATCAAACGCACTCTTCGTGGACCGATGATTCCGGTCATCACGAATCTCAACAACGACTTGTCGATCGACCACGCCGCGATTCGCGAGAACGTGCGGTACGTGATCGACCGCGGAGTCACACGCGGCCAAGGCGTGCTGCTGGCCGTCGGAGCCGGCGGCGACTTTCCGATGCTGACGCTCGACGAACGCAAGGCCGCCGCGCGGACGATCGTCGAAGCGGCAGCAGGCCAAGTGCCGGTCATCGTCGGTGCTCAAGACACGAACCCGGCGGTCTCGATCGAAATGGCTCAGTGGGCCGAACAGATCGGAGCCGACGCCGTTCAGATGAGCGCGGGCTACTACTACGCCTCCAGCGACGAGGACTGTCTGCGTTACTTCCAAGCCGTCCACGACGCGACCAGCCGCATCGGGCTGATGATCTACAACACACATTGGGAGGGCTACAACCTGTCGCTCGAACAAGTCGCGCGGCTGGCCGAATTGCCGCGCTGTGTGTCGTTGAAGTGGTGTACCCCCGATGGCGGCTACAGCTACGTTCGCGGAGTCCACCGCTTCGCGGATCGATTCGCCGTCGTCGACAATCAAGGTCTCGCCGTGATGAATCACATGCTCGGCGGCACCGGCTTCATCACGCACTTGGCCACGATCTGGCCAGAGCATCAAGTCGAAATGTGGCAGCGGCTGGAAGCCGGCGATTATGTGGCGGCTCAACGAATGCAGACGGACGCCAAATGGCCGTGGAGCGATTTTCGTTCGAAGATGTGGGGCCGCACGGCTGCCGAAAGCCCGGTGGTCAAAGCCGCGCTGGAACTCTGCGGCCGGCCGGGCGGGCCGAATCGTCTGCCGACTCGGTCGCTGAATTCCGAGGAACGCGCGGAGTTGCGCGAGCTATTGAAACGGATCGGTGTGCCCACGGTGAAGTAGATTGGACGCCCTCGTCCGAACGGTCGGTCGGACGAGGGCGTCCAACCTACGAAGCCGGCACCCATCGCGGATACTTCGTCCGTACAAACTCCCTGAATCGTACGAACGCGGCGTCGGTCGCACCGACGTACGGCGGCAGCAAGCGCAGCGGAAAGCGTTCGTCTTGTAGCTTCCACAGAACTTTGTCGTAGGCCGAATCGATGTGTGCGTTCGGGCCGACGGCAGCGATGAGTTCTTGGAAGATCGCGGCGATCTCGGAATACCGTTCGATCAACAGTGGCAGATCGCGGCGACGACCGGCCTCGAAGAACTCGGTGAGTGCCGTCGCATTCGACGCCAGCGATGCCAGCAAGCCACACTCGCCGAGTTGGCTGGCGTACATGTAGCCGACCTCGCCGGGAAAATGTTGCAGTTGCGGTGAAAGGGTCATCAGCCCGCGCAGTCGGTCCATCGAGTCGGTGCAGTTCTTCGTCCCGACGAAGTTCGGATGCGCCTCGGCCAGTTCGGAGTACATCTCCGGAGAGATCAGCCGCTTGGTCCGCAGCAGGTTGTAATGGACGAACTGGCAATCTCGGAAACCTCCGCAGACCGCCTGAAAGAACGTGCGAACTTCGTCGTCGGTCAGCGCTCCCCAACTAGGCAGCGAGATCTGAAAGTGCCGCGTGCCAATTTCGTGAGCGAGTTCGATCCGTTCGAGGATCGTCGGCAGCGACAGGCTGATGACGCCCACCATCGGCTCGGCACCGCCGGCCCGCATCGTGTCGTGGAAGACACGCGTGATCTGCGTGAACTGCCGATTGCTGACCGCGTGCCCTTCGCCCGCCGTGCCGAAGATGTAAAGGTGCTGAGTCGTCGTCAGCATCCGCTGCACCTCGTCCACGAACAGGCTTTCGAGGAACTCGTGGTTTTCGTCCCAAGGAACAACACAGGTGCAAAGGATGCAGGCGGGATAGCGTTTCATGAGGGTGACTCCAATTTAACGAATCGAATGCCAGTGCCAGTCGGCTGGATGCACCACAAGGCGACCAGCAGATGACCGTCCGGCAAGGTGGCGACGGACGGCTCGCCGAACGAAAAGTCGGTCCACTCGGCGAGATCACCGGACGTAGCGGACCGCGTCTTCGTTTCCGCGCGCCAGACGATCGCGTTGTACTCGATGCCGAAATCGTTGTCGGTCGGACGCACAACCGCCAGCCAAACGCCCGGTTCTCCGTGCTTGCGTTGATTGTAAACGAACAACGCTCGGCCGTCCGGCAGAGCGGCCAGTGCGGTCGATTGGCCCAAGATGCCGGTTGAGCAAGTCGGTTGCCAGGTTGTCCCACCGTCTTGCGAGATCGCGAAGGCATTCGGCAAATCGCCACCGACGTGTGAGACGTGCCAGCACGTTCCCAGCAACAGTCCGTCCGCGAGTTCGACGACCCACGCCTCGGCACCGCCGTTGTTTGAGTCGTCGAACCGCAACATCGTCGAGTGTCGCCAGGTCCGGCCGGCATCGTCCGAGGACGCCACGAGCACCTGATTCCGTTCCACTCGCAGATGCGGATCGAACGTGTTGCAGGGGGAGTACGGCACAAACCAACGACCGGAGCGAGTCGCACACAGCGATCCCGGCGCTTCGGCCGATCCAGGGATTGGCATGGGGATCGGAGTCGGATCGGTCCAACTCTGCACGCCATCGGCTGAGCGTGCCCAGATCAATTCGTTCTGTTTCAGCCCTTGAGTCGCGTCGGACCAAAACGATTCACCGGGTTGATCGATCGGTGTCCGCGTGCCGAACAAAAACAAGTTGCCGGCGGCATCGCGGCTCACCGACGCGAAAATCGACCAGTGCAGCATCAGATGCGGCCAGATCGGCGTCGGCTCAGACCAGTGCTGTCCGAGATCGCACGAACGAGACAGCATTGGCACGAAATCATTCACGCCTGTTGCCGAGTTTCGCATCCACGAACAGAACACCTCTCCGTCGGGCAACACCGCTAGTCGTGGACCGACGGCAATTGTCCCTGCCGACGGATTGCATTTCACGATGAAGCCTTCGCCGTGCATGGTCGTTCTCATTTGCGCGTTGCGAGCACAGTCGTGAGTGCCTCGGTCATGGCCACTTCGGAAGGGCCGACCCAGCACCAATCGCGGAGGTTGCCGTCGTCTTCTTTCCAGGCTCGGTCGATGCTGACGTAACCTGGCGCGCATTCGCCGTAGCCCATCACCATCACGAACGAGTCCGGCCGAAGTTGCTGCGCCAGCAGTTGGTATTCGACGTACGACTCGCCGGGCAGCAGGACCAATTGAGCTTTGCCGAAGTCGATCGCGGGGACGATCAGCTTGTGTCCGGCATCGGCTCGCTTCCGCCAACTCAAGCCCAGCGCGGCGAGCGATTGCTTGCGCGGGTCCGAGTGCGACAGCAGTTTCGTCAAATCTTCGACGGTGAAGCCCGGATGATTGCGAGGCTCCAGACGCAACGGAGCCGAGCGGAACTCAGCCGTGGTCAGCGGGAACTTTCTCGTATCCTTCCACGCCGCGGTCATCGCGTCGTACAGCTTGCGAGTCAGGATCGGCCGGTTATCGTGGCGGCCGTCGTTGTATTTGCCGGCCGTGACGTTGCCGCTCGCTCCCGATGCGTAAATCTGAAAGACCTTTCGATCATCCGCTTGACGCCGCTCGCGCGCGAGGCCGGGAAAATCGCTCGTCACCCAGCCGGTGCCCCAGTAGCTCATCGGATGGATGGCATACGTGCTCAGAGCAGACAGTGGTGTCTCGCCATTCCAAAAGCTCAACGTCTTGAGCCACGGATCGACGGTCCCTTCGGGAGCGTTGTGTTTGACGGAATCGCCACCGCTCATGCTGCTGCGGTCGAAATGCGGCTGGCCATCGGCATCCAAGTAGCGGCGATTGGAAGCCAACTCCTTCACTTGAGCCTGCCCGATTCCGATGTGCGTGACACGCTGGCTGCGCGCCAAGCTCTCGCGCAGAGCCTTCGCCACGGATTGCACGACTCGCTCATGGAACTCCAGATCGAAGAGGCACGCCTGGCAGCCGTGCTTTTCAAGAATCCGTTGAGCTTCCAGATCGGGCAACGGTGCGTCGTGCTGATGAATCGACGTGACGAGGACTCGTTCACGCGAAGTGCCTGCGGCTTCGGCCAGCACATCGCGCCAACGGTCGTAGGCGTCGTTGCGAATCTCACACCAATCGACCGAGACGACCACGATGGGACGTTCGCCTCCCGACAGCACGAATCCCTTCGCGAACAACGGATCGTCAATTCGGCTGGCAGGAGGCGTCACCGTCGCGCCCGCCAACAGCGGATGTCCGAGCGGCGGAGTGACGTCGGCCGAGAATGTCGCCAAACGAAACTCCGTTTCCGCCGCTGGCGACTCAACGCCGAACATCCCTCCCGACAGCGCGGCCATCATTCCCAGAGCATCGCGTCGCGTCAGTGGCAAGTGCATTGGACAGCCTCATCAATTGGGAAACTCGATGCGAATCTCATCGAGCAGGACGTAACCTTCCGGCAGACGGCTGCGCCACACGGGATAATCTTTCTCTGGCCGAAGTCGATGCGGATCGCCATTCAGCGGCCCCATCGGAGCGATGTCCAGCGGATGCAGCACGAACAGGATGTCGGCGTTCGCGTCGCCGAGCACGGTCGCCAGCGGCGTGTGGCCGTAGTAGTCGACTCGGTCGTGTCGGCTGCCGAGACACGTCCACTGTCGCTCGTCCGGCACGCAATGCAGAGTTTGCTCCGACCATTCCGGAGTGACTCGAATCGGCTGGCCGGTCAGCAGCCAACCGGTGCAGATGCCGCCGTGAACTCCTTGGCAAAGCAAGTGCAGACTGGCCCCGCGATCCAGCAGTTCCCCTTTCAATCGCAGCGTGATCCGCACGTTCGTGAAGTCCGTTCCGAACCCGTCCGCGATGAACCGATTCTGCCCAGAGACTTCTCGCTGGTGCTCACCGGGAGCACCTCGCGTCAGCAGCAGGTAGAGCAAGTGCAAATAGCCGGCTCCGGGTGGCGCGTGGTTGTAGTCGATCCACCACGGACTGCGCGAGACGGCGCAGCTCTCGCGAATCTCCAGCGGCTTCGGTCCCGCAGAGTTGCTGGTGTAGCCGAACCAACCTCCCTGCCCATCGTCAAAACACTCTCGATAGGTTCGCATGAGCGTGCCGTTCGTCGTGCCTAGTTCCTGAGCGTTGTCCGGTGACCTTCAGGTCACTTTAGTAGCCGGTCATCCCTGTTGCACCTGCAGGGAATAGCCGCGGCACGAGATGGTCAATTCATCAAAGCCGTGACAAGGGGTTGGGGTTGCGAATTTAGGAAGGTGTCGCTTGGCGACCCTGATCGTTCTGCCGATGGTCACAGGGACTTTTTCGCGAACTGAAAGGCGTACAGTCGGCAGTCTCGCATCACGAGTCGCATCCGAATCGGTCGTCCTGCCAAAGCCGACAAGTCGGACTGGCCTTTCCAGGTCACGATCTTGCGAATGTTGTTGTGGTAAATCCGATCGCAATCAGTCAACGAGTATCTCGGCAGCGGTTGACCGTCGGCAGATTGCAGTTCCACATTCAAATGGCCTCCCGCACTGCAATCGACATTCAGCTCCAAATGGTCACCGTTGAAGACCAGCGGCTTGGTCACGATCTCGGCTGGTTCGTGACTCGCAGTGGCGGAAACGAAGCCATCCATTCGCAGCGTGGCTCGTGTCATCACACCCAGGTACTTGGCGAAGGGTTCCTTCCCATCGAGCGATTCGACGTGGGTGCAGTTGTGGGCCGAGTAGTACAGCCAGATCTCCGAACCGACCACGGCATAGCCAACGCCCGGATACAGCGAACGACTATCGAATTCGCCATCCGGCCCCAGTCCGAGAAACGGCGCATGTTCGCCTCGGCGTCGCCATTGAATCGAGTCGTTGCTCGTAAACAAGTGGATGTCGAGCGTGTCGGGCGCGACGACCGTGAGCGGGTTCTTCACGTAGGTGAATGTCAGCGACGGATTGCCGTCGGCCGGGTTTCCCTGAGCGTCGCCGGGGTGAAAGAAAATTGGCACCAGCCCGAAATAGGCATTCGCCGCGTGCTCGTACTTCGTGACGCCCGCCTGATAATAGTCGGCCTTCACGGGGTCGTCGGGTTGCATCACTTTCAACGGCGGAGGAAACGCGAAGGGATCGGCCGATTCGGAACGCCCCACTTGCCGCCACGGTCCCATCCGTGTGAATAACACGTACGACTTTCGATCCCGATCCCAAAACGCCTGACTCTGTGTGTCGAGTGCAAAGTCTCCCTCACGGACCACATTGCGTTCGGGTTTTGACCAATTCAACCCATCCGGCGAACTCAGCAGCGTGAGATACCGCTTGGGATCTGAGTCCTTCGTCGGGTAGATCGCGACCAGCATTTTGTACTTCTCGTTGGCCTTCGCATGGGGATCGACAAACACTTGCCCGATCACACTGCTGTAGCCAACAATCAGGTTGTTCTTCTTGGAACCGGCGTATTCAACCAGGTTCAGTTCGGGTTTGGTCCAGTGAATGCCGTCCTGAGATTCCGCGTAGGCGACGGCATATTCCTCGCCGTGCCGAATTCCGTGACTCACTCCATACCACAGCCGGAACTTGCCGTTCTCGTGCAGCAGGCTCGACATCCCGCCGATCTGCCACGATTCCCACGGCTTGTCGCCAACCAGATTCCGTTCACCTGTGCGATGGGGCCGGTGCATGTCGAAACGGATGCCATCGGCCTTATCCATCAGCGAGTCGTCCCAGGTCAGCCGCTTCATTGTCCCAACGCGGACCGGCGACGCGGCATCCTCACCAACCACCAACCCAGAAACGAGTACGAAGATGACGCTCGCGGACAACGGCAAGACCGACATGAGAAATCGCATAGGAGTGCATCCTGCCGTTGTGCCTGTTGTGCATTTTTCCGTCGCGCGGTTTCAGCCGGGCTGCGTTACGACACGCTCGATTTTTTGCGGCCTCACTTCGTAACGCAAACGAGCTTCGTTCGTGTCCGCAGGAAAATCCGTCCGTCGGCGATGGCGGGAGTCCCGATCACTGGCTTGCCCATGTCGTTCGTGGCGAGCGTTTTTGGATTCGGGCCGTCCTCGATGACGACGATGACTCCGTTCTGACCGGCCACATAGATCTTGCCGTCACCGTAAACCGGCGAGGCGAGATAGCTCCCTTCGTTGCCGATGCGTTGTCGCTGCCACAGAGCCTCACCGTTGGCGACATCGAAGCCGCTGGAGAAACCGCCGCTCTTGATCAGTGTGATGCGGCCGTTCGCCACCAGCGGCGAGACCACATGGTCGGGAGCCTTGTTGACCTTTTTCCACAGCAGGTGCGTCTTGCTGACATCGCCCGATCCGCCGCCGCGAACTGCTTGCACCGAGGCTTCCTTTTGTGACTCGGCATCGAATTTCTTCCAATCCTTTTCCTCACCCGCGCGAGCCTGACTGTCCTTCGCCAGCAGACCGCCTTGGTTCTTCGGGTCGAGGAACGCCTTGTCGATCTCGTCTCCTTCGAGCACTCCGTCTTTGTTGAGGTCACCACGCTCGAACTTCTTCCAGAAGGCTTCCGGGATCGGCGTGTCTTTTTGCTTGCGGCTTTGCTGAATCTCTTCGCGGGTGATCTTGCCGTCGCCGTTGGTGTCGGCGGTGGCTCGCCATTGATAGGCGATGCCGAAGCTCTCGACCGAGGTGTAGACGACTCCGTCATGACTGACCGGCGTCGTCTTGATGTTGCGGCAGAAGAGGTCGGCCGACCATTTCCGTTTGCCCGTCTGCGGGTCATAGCCGATCAGCTTGCCGGTCCCGGCGACAACCAGCTCGCGGCCTTGTTTGGTTTCGACCGCGACCGGATGCGAATAGCTCACCGCCATGTCGCTGCGATCGTCTTTCCAAATCAGATCGCCAGTCTTGCGGTTGAAGGCATAGATCGCGGGGCTGAGATCGTCGTCCTGGCAGAAGATCACTTTGTCCTCGAACAACACCGGCGACATCCCGGCTCCCCAATCGAAGATGAAGAACGGTTCCGGGATGTCACGTTTCCAAACCGACTTGCCATCGCGGACATCGAGAGCCGTCAGCCCCAGGCGAGTGAAGTAAACGTAGACTCGCTCATCGTCAGCGGCTGGTGTGGACGAGGCGTAGCTGTTGGGATCGGTAATCGTCGGCAACGGCTCCTTGCCGGGATCGAATTCGCGCTTCCAGAGCATCTTGCCCGACGCGGCGTCGAAGCACGACACGACGAATTTCAACTCTTCCGGTTTCGATCCGACCATGCCCGAAGTGAAGACTCGCCCAGCCGCGACGGTCGCCGAACCGATGCCATCGCCGACTTCCGCCGACCACGCGACGTTTTTCGTCGCCGAGAACTCCGTCGGCAGCGGCTTCTTCGATGTCGAGACGCCGCTGCAATTCGGCCCGCGAAACTGCGGCCAATCTTCGGCGGCCAACAGACTCGGCAGCAACAGCCACACGAGGCTCTGTCCCGCAAATCGAATGAGCCGCAGGGCGCTAGCCCCGGTTCTCATCACACAAACCGGGGCTAGCGCCCTGCGGCTGATTTGTGGGACAGAGCCTAATCCGACGCCCCAGCGAGATCGGACGCTCGCTCGACTCTCGTGACTTCGGGGCGTCGCGAGGTGTTCGGCCTCGCTGGCGCTTCGTGTTCGTGTTGCACGCATGATGACTCCCTCTCGTTTGCGGTGGTCCGGGACTTCGATAATCATGGCACCCGCATCTTCCAGCGTCGCTCTCAAAAAACAAAGTGTCCGTCCCAGGAGTCCAACATGCCAAGCAAACTTCCCCGCCGAGATTTCTTCGTTCGCGCCGCAACGGCTGGATGCTTGGGAGCCGCCAGCGGCTTTCTGGTCGACGCCGATTCCAGAGCAGTCGCCGCCGACCCGAAGCCGAGTTCGTTGAAGATCACGAAGGTCGAGACGTTCGCCCTCCAGCACAAATTAGCCAAAGGGATCGGGCCTTCGGTGGCGTCGGCGGACACTCGCGACACGCTGCTGGTGAAGATCAGCACGGACAGCGGCCTCGTCGGTTGGGGCGAGACTGCCGATGTGGGAGGCACGCGTGGCATCATCGAGGAGCATCTCAAGAATGTCCTGCTCGGCAAGAATCCGCTGGAACATCGCAAGGTCTGGGCGGCGATGTGGGGCCCCAACTTTGGCGACGGTCGAGCGGTCGCGGGCTGCGACATCGCGCTACACGACTTGCGAGGCAAGGCGCTCGGCCTGTCGATCGCCGACCTGTATGGCGGACGTCAACGCGACAAGGTACTGGGCTATGCCGCCGCCATGAATTACACAGACGGAATCCGCCCGGAAGACCAGCATCCACCCGAAGCCGCCGCGCTCGCCAAGCAAGGCTTCCGGGCGATGAAGATTCGCACGGGCCGCTACGGCTTCAAGCGCGACCTCGCCGTCATGGAGAAAATTCGCGATGCCGTCGGTCCCGACGTGAAACTGCTCACCGACGGCAATGGTGCGTTCACGCTCCCTCAAGCAGTGAAGTTCGGCAAGGAACTGGAGAAGCTCGACTTCTATTGCTTCGAGGAACCACTGCCGCAGCACCCGAACTACGCCGGCTACGATGAACTGACGAGATCCTTGGACATCGGGATCGCCGGCGGCGAAGTGATCGACTCGCGAGCCACCGCGCGGGATCTCATCGTCAAACGCTCGTTCGACATCATCCAAGCCGACGTCTCGTTGTGCGGCGGGATTGCCGAGGTGCTCTTCATCTCCGAGATGGCTCGGCTATTCGGCATGCAAGCCCTGCCTCACTGCTGGGCCGGAGCGATCGTCATCGCCGCCTCGCTGCAATTGAACTCCCTCTTGAACGTGCATTACCAAGGCTTCGCCGGCGGCGACGAGCCGATGATGGAGTTCGACACCTACGAAAACCCGTTCCGCGACGAAATCGTCACCAAGAAGTTCGAGCTGAAAAACGGCTACTTCGATGTCCCCACCGGCCCCGGCCTCGGCATCGAGATCAACGAAGAAGTCATCAAGAAATATCTGAAGAAGTCGTGACACACTCACAATGATCAGCCAGAACGCGCTAGCGTCCGGTTCGGACACGGAACGGTCGATTCGCCTGCTGTCCCTTGAGCGAGATCATGCCATGTTTCGCGGGTTGTGCTTACATCGTTATCGCCGACTGCGTTGTTTTTCCTCGCGGGTTTCGTCCCGGCTGATTAAGTGCAAAGTGACGAGTGCAAAGTGCAAAGTGAAGAATGTCGAACAAGCGAACTTTCTGCCGTTCCGATTTTGCACTTTGCACTTTGCAGTCTGCACTCTTCACTTTGCACTGAATTGCGGCTTCGCCGCCTTAACTCTTTGTTATTTTGGATGGATGAACGCTGTCGTTCAGGCGGATGACGCCGCTCAGCCGAGCGATGCGGCGGTTCGCGAAGCGGTGTCGCGGAGCCTTCCGTTTCTGGAGAAGGGCGGCGTGGAGTGGATGAATGACCGCGGCTGCATGTCGTGCCATCATGTGCCGTTTTTGTTGTGGTCGCATCGAGCGGCTCAGGCTCACGGGTTGACGGTCGATGACAAAAAGCTGTCAGAGTGGGACGAGTGGTCTCGGAAGGATTCGCTGTCGCATCACAATTCCCACCGATTGCAGAATTACGACCTCGGCAAAGTTGAAGCCGCGAAACTGCCGGACGCAGTGAGGGAAAAGCTCAAGCCGCTCATCGAGCAGCCGTTCAAGACCGAGGCCGAGTTTGCTGCGAAGCTGACGCCGTTGCTCACCGAAGACGAATTGAAGTCGTATCAAGCCATCATCACCAAGACCGCCGAGCGGGTGCAGAACGCGCTGGATCGCAACGGTGGAGGCATGGATGTTGTTGCACAACTGCTACTCGGCAGCCACGGAACGTCGAGCATTCTGGCGCAGCCCGACTTTCGTGACAGCACGATCGCACTGATGCACCGGAATCAGTTGGCGGATGGCTCGTGGCCTCCGGGCAATCAGCTCGCGACGTTGCGCCGCTGGTCGCTGCCGACGGCGAATCAAGCGACCACGATGTGGGCCACGCTCGCGCTGGCCGTCTTCGAAGTGCCGGGGCCGAAGCGATCCGACGCGATCGAGAAAGCCATTGCTTATCAGCGGCAACAACCTCCGCAGCCCGACAATCGCGAATGGCTCGCGACACGACTGTTGTTTGAGAAGCAAATCGGCTCGGCCGATGAAGTCGCGAAACTGCATCAGCAGTTGCTCGACGCCCGCAGCAGCGACGGCGGTTGGGGCTGGGAAAAAGGAGTCCCCAGCGATTCGATGACAACCGGCCTGGCGATCTACGTCCTGGCGAAAGTCCGAGCCGGCGATGACTCGGCCGTCTTTCGAGACGCTCGCAAGTTCCTACTTACGTCGCAACAACCCGACGGCTCGTGGCTGACTCCGGCCAAGAACATCAGCAACAGCAAAGATCCGGAACGGTTGAAGGTTCGCGACGAAATCTATCACTACTGGGGGACCGCTTGGACCGCCATTGGACTGCTGGAAACGCTCGGCAAGTCAGGCCCGTGAGTCACCGCGGCAAGCTCCGTATTTGGCCAAGAGTTTTGGAATTGGTCAAAGCGTGGTGTGTTGACCGCGAAGCGGTCACAGCCATTAGCCGGTGGTCGCCGCAGGCGCACCACCGGTACGGTGTGAAGACCGCGTTTTGCATCCCGGAGGGATGCCAGCGATCATGGTGCTGGCATCCCTCCGGGATGCGTTCACTTCGTCTTCCATTTTCCGGTGGTATCGCTGCGCTCAACCACCGGCTAATGGCTGAGATCCCTTCGGGATCACTTTGGCTCGGCGAGCCGGGCGGCGTCAGCCCCCGGACGTCTCACGTTCCGAATTCGTCCGGGAGCTAACGCTCACCGGCTCGCCTGAAACCAGCAACGCTGCCGGCGCTGCCAATTGGCAACTTCCTGCCTGGACGATAGCTTGCACTCTGATCCGTGTCACAGAAATTAGCCGCGCGGCGCTAGCCCCGGTTCATGCCTTGTAACCGGGGCTAGGCCGCGCGGCTAATTTTCGGAATGCGGATGACTTGTCCAACTGCGCGAGTCATCCTGTTCGGCAAATGGTTTGTGCGGTTTACTTGGCTGTCGGCTACTGAGAAAGATGTATGAGACACGTCGCGTTTTTTCTCGTTGCTAGCTTCTACTTGGCCACATTCGGTTGTAGCCGTCAGGAAGAATCGAGTGATGTCTCCGTCTCTCGTCCAACGGCCGATGGGCGAATCGTCGTCGAGAAGGCAATCTCCGTGCTGGACAATGAAGTCTTGGCTGCGGTGTTGGATGACATCCTCACCTATCGCGGGGAAGACTCCCCTGTTGCCGTCCAAGGTTCACCACCAACCGAAATTCTCTTCGAGCCAAAGCCGGTTCAATATCCGCAAACTATTGACGAAGTTTTGTTCCGACATCAACAGGAGCTTTGGACGAAACTCACACCTACTCAGACCAGCGCTTCACGAGAGGCGGCTGATCATCTCGTGAAGCGGATTCAGAACCGTGATTTCTTTGTGGCGTTCAAGCCACAGGACAAGAGAGTACGAATTCACGAAGAGCGAGAGGCTCAGACAGCGGAAGAGTCGGTTCGATCCAGGTTTGATCGTCCGATAGAGGCTTGGCCACCGGGCTACTCCAAGAACAAGCGATTTGCTGTCGTGCGGCTGATTGTCCCATGGAGCATTCATCACGCAGAGGGCACCTACGTCCTTTCCGAGGATCATGGAAAGTGGACGGTGCGTCTGCGGCAGTTCGTTTACTATGTTTGAGTTTGAGGCTGGGCAAAATATGGGCTGAAGCGGATGGCGGCGGGCAGTTCTTGGCCAATTCCGTCCGTTTGTTTTTTAATTCCGTTTTTCGTTCGCATGTCACGGAGCCAAGTCTGATGGTGATGCACCTCGAAGCTCGCGGGCTGATTTCTGATGCGACACTGCGATCCGATGCCGAGCGGATCAGTTATTTCACCGCGTTGTGTCCGCTGCGATCGGGGACAATGCTGGCGGGGTTTCAAGTGGGGCCAGCCAAGCATGGGCCGGACAATACCATCGGTTTGTGTCGCTCGACCGACGGCGGCGAGAGTTGGACCGCGATCCCGGTTCGGTTTGAGACTCGGCTGGGGGGAACTCCGGGTTCGCTCGCCGGGGGCGAGATGGTCGAAGTCGCTCCGGGTCGCGTGCTGCTGTTCGCGACGTGGTTCGATCGCAGCGACCGCGAGCGTCCGCTGTTCGATCCCGTCACTGAGGGCATCTTGCGCAGCCGAGAACTCATGGCCGTCTCGAATGACGAGGGTCTGACCTGGAGTGCGTGGCGCGAGTTGCCAATTCCGGGCCTGACCGGATGTGCGATGTGCGGTCCGGTCACGTCGTGGTCCGACGGAACAATCGCGTTCGCGTTCGAGAGCTTCAAAGAGTTCGACGACCTCAAACCCGCGCGGCACGCCGCGTGGTTGTTGATCTCGCGCGATGGCGGCGAGACGTTCGATCCGCCGTGGCGAATAGCTCAGCATCCTGAGCACTCACTGTATTACTGGGATCAGCGGTTGTGCGCGACTGCGACGCCCGGCGAATTCATCGCGCTATTTTGGACGCACGACCTCGCAGCGAAACGCGATCGTCGAGTGCATTTTTTGCGAGCGTCGATTCACGACGCTCAACCTCTGCCGTTACCGACCGAGACGACGCTGCCCGGTCAAATCGCCGCGCCGGTGTTGCTCGCAGACGGCCGTTTGTTCGCGTTCGTCGTGGACCGCGATCAGCCTGGCACGCTGACTCTGTGGCAATCGCCGGACGGCGGGATCACTTGGCCGAGCGATGCTCGGCTGGTCGTCCATCAGCAGCAAGAATTGGCGAAGTTGTCCCAAGGCCGCGACCACATCGACTTCGCTCAGTACTGGGAGGACATGGGCAAATGGACCTTCGGCCATCCCGCAATTCGTCGGTTGTCCGATGACCGACTGCTGTTGGCGTTCTATGCCGGCTCGCCCGACCGCATGAGTATTCATTGGGCACGCGTTCAAATTTGATACCAGGAGAACTCTCATGACCGCTGACGAGATTGTGAAAGAACTGAAGAAACTTGGTTCGGACGCCTACAAGCAGACGCTGCGCAACCACTGCATCCCGGAACCTTTCTTCGGGGTGAAGGTCGAAGAGCTCAAGAAGTTTCAAAATCGGATCAAGCAGGATTACCGGCTGGCGTTGGATCTCTATGACACCGGCATCTACGACGCGATGTATCTGGCCGGGTTGATCGCCGATGACGCGAAGATGACCAAGAAAGATCTGCGCCAATGGCTCAAGCAGGCGAAGTGCGACATTCTCATCGCTTACACCGTTCCCTGGGTCGCGGCCCAAAGCCCGCACGGTTGGGAATTGGCTCTGGAATGGATCGAGTCCAAACAGGAAGACGTGGCCTCGGCCGGCTGGGCCACGCTTCGCAGCTTGGTGTCCGTCAAGGAAGACGCGGACCTCGACCTGGCTGAGTTGAAGAAACTCTTGCAGCGCGTGCAAAAGACGATTCACACGCAGCCGAACAACGTCCGCTCGCTCATGAACGGCTTTGTCATCGCCGTGGGGAGTTACGTGAAGTCGCTCGCGGAGTTGGCTGTCCAGACGGGAACAAAGATTGGCAAAGTCACGGTGGACATGGGGGGCACCGCCTGCAAAGTTCCGTTCGCGCCGGAATACATCGAGAAGGCCCGGAAGCGCGGGACGCTCGAAAAGAAGCGCAAGTCGACAAAATGTTGAGCGACGGTCGAATCAGATGCCCGCGATTTGTGGTGGCCTCTCAAGAGTCACACCCCGGAAGGATGCGACATGTCAGAAGACGTTGAAGTGCCCACTCCTGCCGAAGTTGTCCAAGCGCAGCTCAACAAGCTCAAGCTGTCGCTCGATGCCGAGATTCCGTATCGGCTGGCGACGGTCTTCGCGAAAATCAGCGGCTGGGGAGCCAAAGGGGAAATCAAACGCCGAGCCAAATTGATCAAGCAGATCGAACCGACGCTGAAGAAAATGTTGTTGCCCAAAGAGGAAGTCTTGTATGTCGCCAAGGGAACGCAAAGCTCGACCACCGAGACGCTGTTCATGGGAGCCTACTGGGCCGCAGTTCTGAATCAGACGGTGTTCGTGCTGACGAACCTGCGCATCTTGATGCTCCGTTCCAAGAGCAACGGCAAGCCGACACACACGTTTTGGGTGCTGTACTACAGCGAGATCGATCTGTTCCAACCCAACTGGATGGGTGCGCTGAAGCTCAAGACGAAGGATGGCAAGAATGTGACCTTCACTGGCTTTCCCAAGCTCGACCGCAAAGCGATGCCGACAATCTTTCAAGACGCCTTGGACAACTATCGCAAGTTGAACTTTCACCCGACTGTCTCGCAGTCGCGCGAGAACCTGTGCAGCCACTGCTTTCAAGTCGTGCCAAAGGATTGCTACGTCTGCCGGAATTGCGGCTCGGATTTTTGGATTCCCAAGGAACTGGCGCTGCGCAGTTTGATCTTCCCGTCGTGGGGCGACTTCTGCATGAAGCATTACCATTTCGCGACGGTGGAATTGATCGGCTATGCCTTCAGTTGGTGGTGGGCGATCAGAATTTTGACTCGTGCCATTCCCGGGGAAGGCTGGATCGCCGTGGGCCTGATCTTCATCTTTGCGCATCCGGTGGACGCGATCCTGACGTACTCGGTTGCGAAGAAGGGCTTGAGCCCACGCCACGGCCCGGATGAGGCACGCGCTCTGGCGGAACAATCAGCCGACACGGACGAAGGGGACGAAGAACTGCTGGAGGCCGAGGAAGCGTAGATCAAGTTCTCACGACGTCGATTCGGTGGCTTGATCCTGGCAATTCCAGAGCAGCGGACAACGATGTTGGCTTTCCCTCTTTGACCTGCGGCGCATCAGGAATCTCGATGCCGAACTATGGGTCGCCAATTCCGCAACTCGGTCTCAGATGCTGAACATCAGTTGAAAAAGGTGGACGCTATTGAGCGTCAATCGAGTAATAGAGCGTGTCTGTTCGCAGACGGATTGTGTCGCCAGGAGAAACGTTCGAGGTCGGCTGTCCGAACTGATCGAGCGCGGTGACTTTGAGTTTGCTGGCATCAGAGCGTTTCAATCGAACCACACCTTCGAGATTGCGGACCACCCACGGGTTCTCGCCGATGGACGTGATACGGTGGCGGCGGTCGCCTAGCGATTCGGTGCGGAAGTTGGTCGGCTTCTCTTCGGTCATCACTTGCAGCAGCATTCGCTTTGATGTTGCCAGCGGTTGGTTGTCGAGGCTGACGACGACCGCATGCGCGACGTCGAGCGGGATCGAGAGTGTCACATCAGCGAGCGTGATCTCGCCGGCCGATGCGAGGTTGTCACTGGCTCCTTGAGCGGCGGGGGCGTTGATTGTCAGGATGCCTCGGCCCCAATCGAGTTTCAGTTCGCCGGTCTGACTGGTGACGTGCTTCTTCGCGTGGTCGATGAAGGGTGCGAGTGATTGCAGTTTGACGGCCGGAGATTGAGAGTCTTTTGTCGTTCGGCTTTCCTGTCGCGGAGCGACAGGGCTACGAAACGCGACTCGCGTGCGACCGACGTAGTGGATCAGAGGGTCGATGCGTTGGCCTTGTTTGAGCGTTGTGTCTTGCGGGACGTCTTTCAGCCGCAGTTCGTCGAACGCGGCGTCTTGCGGCAGCGGGGTGCCTTGCAGTTTCAGCAAGTCCTCGACCGCGAGCGTCACGTCGGCCAGCACCTCGCCGGTCTTCACGAGGCCGCGGCGATAGATCAACGCGGCGGCGGGAAACTGGCCGAGTTGCGTCGGAGCGGTCAGCGTCCACGGCTGCATGAAGTAGCCCGGCTTGACCGACCAATCGACTCCGTCCTTGGCGAAGTGAACGATGCAGTCGCTGTCCTGCAACGCTCCGAACGCGGCGAGATACAGCGGAGCTTCGCCGCGACGCCGGTTGGGCCGGTTCCATGTCGTTTCGGAGATCATCGACGGCTTGTCATCATAGCTGGGGTCCATCGCCGGATGCACGAACGACGCCGGCTTGCCCGGCTCTTCGTTCTCGAATCGCAGCGCGCTGCGGTCGGCATACGAGTGCCCGTCGCGGATCGACCACTCGGAGAATTGCCCCTCGTTGCGGCAGCCGAAGTAGCCGTGCCGGTCGATGAAGTCCCCCATCGTGTAGGTGAATTTCTCCAGCGGCCCGAAGATCTCCGGACTGGCGTTCGCCCAATTCGACGCGGTGATCAAGCCTCTGAAGCCAAGGCCGCGTAGGAAGCGTGACGATTCGTCGTAGAAGCGGCGTTGTAATTCGGTCAGGAACCGCGCGGTGTCTTGATCGCGCGGCGTTCGTTCGTGAGCAATGTTCCACAACGGACGAAATCCGATTCGTCCATCAGCCGGAGCATCGCGGGAAATCTTCTGCCCATTCCACGCGGTGTAGGCCTTGTCGAGCGATCCGTGCTTCGCCTTTAACCACTCAGCAAACTGTTGTTCCAGCAACCGAAGCTGCCGATCGGGAATGTTCTTTTCGTTGAACGTCCAGAAGAAGAACGAATCCTCGTTGATGAGTTCCGCTCCGAACACAGCCGGCTCGTCGATCAGCCGCTTGCCGGTGGTCGGGCTGGGCGTTGTGAGCAACGCCTGCCACCAGCCGCGATACTTCTCTTGAAACTTCGCGTTGAAATAGAGCGTCGCGAAGGCGTGCGACTTGCCGTCGTAGCCGGGCAACCAATCGAGGTTCGCCGGCGGATCGAGCCACAACGGGAAGTAAATCGAGAAGTGCGTGTAGATGCCTTCGGCTTTCATTGCCTCGACCACATCGAACGCCCGTTGAATCTTGGCAGGATCGACTTCGCCGCGCTTGTCGAACAGCGGCCCGTGCAGCCGCACGAGATTGACGCCGTACTTCGCCAACTGCCGAGCCTCGCGTTTCAACTCGTCTCGCGACTTCGCCGCCGCGCCGTTGACCGCCCAAAATCGCACTGGCTCCCCGGTTTGGCTGTGAATGAAACTGCCATCCTTCGCAGCGATGAAGCCGTGCTCGCCTGCTGCTTTCTCGTTGAGAAAACGTAAGTCAATCGCTGACGACGCCTCAAACTTGTCGGCGGACGGATCGAATGCGAACCAACCCTTCTCATTCGAGGCCACGGCCTTCGCAATCTCACCCGGCTTCAGAATGCCTCGCGGAGTGAACGGCTCGGTCGAAAGCACGAAGCAATCCAACCCGCCGTGATTGTTGTTGTCGCTGTGCATGCGGAAGCGAATCGAGTTCGCTCCGCGCTTCAACTCGACGTTTCCGATCTTCACCCACGCGATGAATCGCAGGTCGAGCTTCCCGTCTCCCGCGATGTTGGCCGCGTCGCGTGCGTTCTTCTCAAACTCAATCGCCTGCCAGTCCGCATCGTTCAGCCGGAACGACAGCTTTGTTGCCGTTGGATTCGCGCGAACCCAGAACTCGAACTTTCCACCCTGCTTCGCGGTGACCGGGTACTCCGCCTCCCCCGGCTTCTTGTCCGCGAAGTTGCTGATCCAGTCGCCGCCGGAAAGTTGCTCCTTCTTGATTTGGTCGTACCAGGGATGCCGATTCATCGTGGACTTGGCCGGCTTCTCCGCTTCGACCCAAATCGTTTCGGCCCGCGCCCACGAAGCAATCAGACACAAGAGACTGACAGCCACTCCGAGAACTTTCATCGTGTGGTTCCTCTACGAACAGGAAGGATACATCGCGCGGCTCACACAGCCGTCATTGGCTTGAGCGACCGTCGCAGCGAAATCCGTGAAGTAGCCGCGCGCGTGTCGAATGACCGGAGCTTTCCAGACTTGGCGACGATGAGCGAGTTCTTCGTCGTTCGCATGCAACGTGATGTTGCTGGCTATTCCAATTCAGAGCAGTCATGCGTTGATCCTGACGGAGAGTCGTGTCATGCCAAAATCGAATGCGCCACTTCGCCGTGCACGTCCGTCAAACGAAAATCTCGGCCGGAGTAGCGATAAGTCAGTTTCGTGTGGTCGATCCCCAGCAGATGCAGCATCGTCGCGTGAAGGTCATGCACGCTCATGCGATTCTCGACCGCTTTGACTCCGAGTTCGTCGGTCGCGCCGTAGGCCATGCCCCCTTTCACTCCGCCGCCGGCCAGCCACATGCTGAAGCCGGTGGCGTGATGGTTGCGGCCTGTCACCCCTTGAGCGGTCGGTGTCCGGCCAAACTCGCCACCCCAGAGGATCAGCGTTTCGTCGAAGAGACCTCGCGACTTCAGATCGCGGATCAGCGCGGCGATTGCTTGATCGCTGTTCTTCGCGTCGCGGACATGGTCCTTGATGTCGCCGTGAGCATCCCAAGGTTGGCCGCTGCCGTAGAAGAGTTGCACCGTCCGCACGCCACGCTCAACCAGCCGGCGAGCGATCAAGCAGCCGTCCGCAAACTGGCCGGGACCGTAGAGCTTGCGAGTCTCTTCGGACTCACGCGTGATGTCGAACGCATCCTGAGCTTCAAACTGCATGCGGTACGCCATCTCCAGCGAACCGATCCGGGCTTCGAGTTGATTGTCCGCGCCACGAGTGGCGAGATGCTCCTTGTTCATCTTCTGCATCAGGTCGAGCAACCGGCGCTGCTCGGTCGGCGGCAGGTGTTGGTTGTTGATGTGGCTGATGATTTTCTTGGGATCGAGCTGCCCGTTGTTGATGTGCGTCCCTTGATAAATGCCCGGCAGAAAACTGTTCGACCACAACGCCGGCCCGACGACCGGCTTGCCCGGACACAACACGACGAAGCCCGGCAGGTTTTGGTTCTCGGTCCCCAGCCCGTAGTTCAGCCACGAGCCCATGCACGGGCGCGTCGGCTGCTGCGTGCCGGAGTTCATCATGAAGAGGCCCGGCTCGTGGTTCGGAGTGCTCGTAAACATCGAGCGGATGACGCAGAGGTCATCCATGTACTCGCCGAGATGCGGATAGATTTCGCTGATTGGCAGACCGCATTCCCCGCGCTGCTGGAACTTAAATGGCGAGGGCATGTAGTTCCCGCCCGGCCCTGGTTTCCCTGCTTGTCTCACGAGTTCCGGTTTTGGATCGAAGGTGTCGACGTGCGACGGACCTCCGTTCATAAACAGGAAAATGAGATGCTTCGCCTTCGCCGCAAAGTGCGGAGTCTTCGGAGCGAGCGGTTCATTGCTCAACGTCGATTCCGCAGCGGCTCTGTGTTCGTCGGACAGCACAGACGCCAAACCCAACATGCCGAAGCCGGCGGCCGAACGAGTCAACATGTCGCGGCGAGAAATCGGTGAGACGTCGATTGATTGAGTCATCTGCGAGGCTCCGAAAGAGAGTCTTCGTTTTCTATGCTGGGGCGGTTCGGCGAACGGGGGGCGTCAGCCCCCTGTTGTGCTGAGGAAACCAGGGGGCTGACGTCCCCCGTTCGCCAGGCTCCCTCGATCCGTTAGAGTAGAACTAATCCACGAAAGCGAACTCATTGGAGCCGAGCAACGCCAATGCGTATTGCTCCAAAACGGCCAGCTTCGCGGAATCGGACTTGGTGGTTGCCAGGAAATCGAGGCCCAGTTGCAGTTCATTGGGACTCGGCGAACGGTTGAAGAGCAGGGCGTAGGCTCGGTGAATGCGGAGGTCATCGGTGCTGGCTTCACGAGTCAGTCGCGCGGCCAAGGCGCGTGATTGTGCGACCATGAACTCGCTGTTGAGCACGAAGAGTTGTTGCAGCGGGACTGTCGTGACCGTGCGTTGGCCTGCGGTGATGTTCGGATCGGGGAAGTCGAACAGGCGCAGGAGATCATCCAACTGATGCCGACTCACGAATCCATAAAGCGTGCGGCGCTGGTTGTTGCCGTTGCTGAGATTGCTCGACGGCCCGCCCAGCGTGCGGTCGAGGTTGCCGACGACTGCCAGCACGGAATCACGCCACGGTTCGACTTCCAAACGGCGGCGATTCATGCGCCACAGCAAGTGGTTGTCAGCATCGGTCGCTTGGGGATTTGAGGTTTCAGATGGCGAACTGCTGAGCCGATACGTTGCCGAGAGCATGATCTCGCGATGCAGCGATTTCATCGACCAGCCGGATTCGATGAACCGCACGGCCAGCCAATCAAGTAACTCGGGATGCGTCGGTCGTTCGCCCAGCATGCCGAAATTGCTCGGCGTGCGCACGAGGCCGGCTCCGAAGTGACCGGCCCAGATGCGGTTTACAAAAACGCGCGCGGTCAGCGGATTGTCGGGCGACGCGATTGCTTGCGCAAGTTCGAGTCGGCCGCTGCCCGTCGGCTTGAATGGAGTCGAGTCGCCGTTGCGGAGGATGGCCGGGAAGGCGCGCGGGGCGAGCGGTCCTTTCTTGCGCGGATCGCCGGCAAGGTAGATCGGCATGTCGGCTCCCTGCCCATCGGCTACCGCATGAGCCATCAAAACCTTGATCGCGTCGGCCGCCTGCTTGCGTTCATCGCGTGTTTTATTGAGCGATGCGAGTTGCACGGCCGGCTCGCCGGTGAGGTAGCGGCCGACATCTGTCGCGGGGATTGCAAGCAAACCTTTGTCGGAGAATAGCTCCGAATACAGCGTCGCGTCTTTCGCCTCAGGCCCGGCTGTGGGTGATGCGGTCGTCGCGGCAGCCGATTCCGCCTGCTGGCGTAACGCTTCGCCAATCGCAGTCACCGCCGCGAGCGCCGCTTTGTCGTCGGAGAGATCGGCGTTCGCGTCTTGCTGCTTCCTGAGTTCGCGCCAGCCGTCGAGATACGGTCGTGCGGACTTCACGGCTCCTGATTCCGGTTTCTCTTCGAGATACGCGACCCAACGGCGCAACAAGTCTTCGTTGAGCTTCAACTGCTTCGCGATGTCCGTGACGACCTTCTTTTCGTTGGCCTTTTTCTTGAACGGATTCATCACTCGCCAAGCCCCGACGACGTACTGCGGGATCTCCGGAATCAATTTCTCGCGCACACTGCGTGCTTGCGTTTCGAGGTACCGATCGACTTCAAGCTGCTGTTCTTTCAACGCGGCTTCCGCGTGTTGTTTGGCAAGGACGACCTCTTGCGGGGCGGCGGGTCGCTCTTGGTAATCCGTGCTCGCAAAGATGCCGAGCAGCCCGTAGTAGTCGGCCATCGTCAGCGGATCGAACTTGTGATCGTGACAGCGAGCACATGAGATCGTCAGCGCCTGCGTGCCTCGAATGAGCGTGTCGACGCGGTCGTCCCATTCGTCGGCGAGGGCTTTGTCTTTTTCGCCATTGTCTTGGTAATAGACCGGGCCGAGCGCGAACAGCCCCAACGCGGGGATGCGTTCGTGAAGCGGTCGGTCATGGCTCACGAGATCGCCCGCAATCTGCTCGATCAAGAATTGATCGTAAGGCAGATCGTCGTTGAACGACTTCACGACCCAGTCGCGATAGAGATACCCCTGCGGGTAATTGCGAGCCTTGAAGGTATGGGCCTGATCCTCACCATACCGCGCGATGTCGAGCCAATACCGCCCCCAGCGTTCTCCGTAATGCGGAGAGCGAAGTAGTTCCTCAACGACTTTCGCAAATGCGTCGCTGTCCGATGCTGAATCATTGAGAAATGCTGCGACCTGCTCCGGTTCAGGCGGCAGGCCGATCAGATCAAAGGACGCACGACGAATGAGCGTGCGACGATCAGCAGCAGCAACCGGTTGCAAGCCTGCCTCGTCCAGCGTCGCCAACACAAACCGATCAATGTCGCTGTGCGGCCATTGCGAGTTCTTGACGTTTGGCGGCGGAGTTTTCGTCAGCTTCTGAAAGGACCAGTGGGCGGAGGATTGCTGTTTAGGAGTTGTGGGTTGAGGGTCGGTGGGCTTCGACGTGGCAGCGGTGACTCGCGGGTCGGGAACACCCATCTTCACCCATTGCTCGAAGTCTGCGATGACGGCGGCGGGCAACTTACCCTTCGGCGGCATTTCGAGACTTTCGTACTTTAAGGCTTCGATCAACGGACTCTTCTTGAGATCCCCGGCGACGATGACCGGTCCCGAATCGCCACCTTTCAACACTGCCTCGCGATCATCGAGTCGCAATCCACCGCGCGGTGCGGCCAGCTTCGTCGAATGGCACTCGTAGCAGTGCTTCACGAGGACCGGACGAATCTTCGCCTCGAAGAATTCAAGCTGCTCAGCGGTCGGAGCGAGGCTCGGTTCCGCAGCATTGAGCACAGCATTCGTCACGGCGCAGAAGATGACGAACGCCGCACAGCGAAGAGCATGTCGCATCATGACGAACTCAGGCAGGAGGAAAGGCGGCAGGAAATTGAAGCGGGCGACAGTATGCCTTGCCAGCCTCCTTCCGAGCAACTCGACATCCCTGGTAACGAATGGTTGATGTTGCCGCCTGTCGGTTGGGCATTATGCTGCTCGCCATTGGCTGGCGATGGTCGCGGGCCGAAAGTCAACTGGGAAGTCCCGTTTGTGGCATGATCGAGCACCACGTTGTGAGGTGAGCTGTGACGATCCGCCTGTTCGGCAATCCCAAGACGCTGTGCGACGGCGTCACTCGGCGCGACCTGTTGCATCTCGGCGGGTTGAATTTATTTGGTCTGAATCTGGCTGACTTGTCGCGATTGCAGGCGGCTCAGACGATCGGTTCGCAGGCCGGGACTTTCGGACGTGCCAAGTCGTGCATTCTCGTGTATCTCGTCGGTGCCCCACCGCAGCACGAGACGTTTGATCCGAAACCCGACGCGCCTGCCGTGCAGGGAGAATTGAAAGCCATCCCCTCCGCCGTTTCTGGCGTGCCGGTTTGCGAGCTGTTACCTCGGTTCGCGGAGATCACGGACCGATTGACCATCGTGCGATCGATGACTCATCAATGGCCGTTCCATGCGGTGAACTATGCGTTGGCTGGCATTCCGGAGATCAACCCTCGCAAAGAGTCCGATCCGAACGACCGCACCGAATGGCCTTTCATCGGCTCGGTGGTGGATTATCTCGCGGCCCAGCGCGAGCCACAGGCCCGGCCGGCGATTCCGCGCAATGTCGCCCTGCCGTTTCCCGTTTACGCACACGTCAATTTCCGATTGCTCGGCGGCCCGTATGCGGGCTTTCTGGGGCAGCAATACGATCCTCTCTGGACGGCTTTCGATGCACCGGGAACGCGCGAGGTGCCGGTCCTCGCGGAAGGTTCGGGAAAGCTCGATCCCTTTGCCGGCATCCGTTCCGAGGACCGCTTTGAACTCGGACCGAAACCGACGGCCGACTCTCCCACGCTGGCGCGTGTCGGTCTCCGCCGAGCGTTGCTCGAACAGTTTGATGCCTCGCGCCGCGATCTGGAGAGGCACACTCGCGTCGCGGGCTACGATCAGCATCAGCAGACCGCTCACGGGTTGTTGACCAGTATCGGGCTGGCTCGCGCGCTCGACATTCACCAGGAACCGGAAGCGATGCGGCTCAATTACGGGATGAACCTCTTCGGACAATCGTTGCTCGCCGCGCGGCGAGTCATTGAAGCGGGCGGGAAGTTCGTCAGCGTCTTCTGGGACACCTACAGCCACTTCGCGAATGGCTGGGACACGCACTCGAACCACTATCCCCGCCTCAAGCAATTCTTGCTGCCGGTGTTCGATCATTCGTTCCCGGCGTTCTTGCGCGACATGGAAGCTCGCGGTCTGCTGGATGAAACGTTGGTGCTTTGCTTGAGCGAGCACGGTCGCACGCCGCAGCTCAACAACCGTCCCGGCAATGGCCGCGAGCATTGGTCCCGAGTCTATTCGGTGTGCCTCGCGGGTGCCGGAATTGGTCGCGGCCAGGTGGTCGGCGAGAGTGACAAAATTGGGGGCGACGTGAAGTCGAATCCGCTCTCGCCGAAAGACATTCTCGCGTCGGCCTTCCATCTTTTGGGGATCGATCCGCACACCACCGTCCCCGATCCGCTGGGACGACCGGTGCCAGTCGCCGGAGAAGGAGTCGTCCATCACGAGTTGTTCGGCTGATGGTGACCGCGGCAATTCGTTCTGAGCTTCGGCGAATGCTCGACGAGAAGCGGTCAGGCTACGGAGTCGCCGGAACAAGGTCGCAATAACTTCCCGAAGTGAAATCGGCTGCTATGAGCCGCAGGGCGCTAGCCCCGGTTCGGATGACACAAACCGGGGCTAGCGCCCTGCGGCTGATCAGGAAGTAATCACAGCTCCGTTCCGCCGCGATCCACTCGCGTCACGGATGCGGTGAACTCGCTTCCGCAGAGGCTGCGGGGGTCATGCCTCCGAGAGTCATGTGGATCTGTTGTTCGACCATCGTCCGATACTTGCCCCCTTCGGCCATGAGTTGGGCGTGAGTGCCGGTCTGGCAGATGCGGCCGTGTTCGACGACGACGATCAAGTCGGCGTTGGCGATGGTACTCAGCCGATGCGCGATCACGAAGCTGGTGCGGCCGCGCATCAGCTTGGCCAGGCTTTGTTGAATGAGCCGTTCGCTGTCGGTGTCGAGGTTGCTGGTGGCTTCATCCAAGATCAGCAACTTCGGATCGGCCAAGATGGCTCGCGCGATCGCCAGCCGCTGACGCTGGCCGCCGCTGAGCCGCACGCCGCGTTCACCGATGAGGGTTTGCAGGCCGTCGGTCATGCGGTCGATGAACTCGGTCGCGTTCGCGGCTTCGGCGGCGGCGCGGATCTCGGCAGCGGTGGCGTCACGCCGCGCGTAGCTGATGTTTTGGGCGATCGTCCCGTCGAACAAGAAGACGTCCTGCTCGACGACCCCCAGCAGCGAGCGGAACGACTCGACGTCGTAGTCGCGCAGGTCTCGGCCATCCAACGTCACACGCCCGGAGGTCGGGTCATAGAAGCGAGCGACCAAGTTGCTGAGCGTCGTCTTGCCGGCACCACTCGGCCCGACCAACGCCACGGTCTGACCGGCCGCGACCTTCAGACTGACGTCGCTCAGCGCCGGAATGCTTGTGCCCGGATAGATGAAGGTCACTTGCTCGAACGCGATGTCTCCGGCAACCGAGTGACGATCGACGTACAACGACGTTGGTGTCGAGAGCATCTCACGCGGCTCTTCCAACAGGTCGAGCACTCGATCAAGTCCGCTGAGGCTGTTCTGAAACTGAGTGGCGCTCTGGGCGAGTGTGGCCAGCGGCTCCAGCAGCATGAGCAGGTAGACCAGAAACATCATGAGGTCGCCAACGGTCATGTGTCCGTCGAGCACTCGCCAACCTCCGTAGAACAACAGACCGGCCGTCGCGATCGGGATCAACGCTTCCCAGACCATCTCGACCACGCGCATCCAACACCAGGCGTAGAGTTCCTGCCGAGCCATCAAGTTGTTCTCGGTCGTGAATCGAGCCGCCTCGCGCTTCTGCCGGCTGAAGGCGCGGACGATCCGCATTCCCGCGAAGGCTTCGGTGGCGGACGCGTCGATCAGCTCGCGCTGTTTGCGGATGATTCGAAACTGCGGCCGGATGCCGTTGATCCAAGCGCGATGCGTGAAGAACACAGTCGGCAAGAGCAAAAGTCCGCCGATCAGTAACTGCCAATCGACCCAGGCCAGAATCGCGAAACTGCCGATCAACTGAATGACGGCGCGCCAGGGATTGAACAACATCCCGAAGACCAGCTCACCAACACTGCCGCCGTCTTCACGAAGGATCGAGGCCACTCCGCCTGACCGCAGCGCTTGCACTCGATGCAGTGGCAATCGGACCGCGTGCTCGAAGACCCGCCGCCGCAGATCCAACTGAATCTGCTTCGTGATCTTGGTGGCGTACCAGCGTCCCCAAACATGCACGCCGATCTTCAACAGCGAAAGGACCGACACCGCAATCACCGTGAAGAGCAGAAGCTGCTTCGGATCAGCGAGCGACGGCAGTTGTTGCAACACCGTCGGCGGCAACGGCTGACCGTTCAGCCCGTAGTCGATGATGAACTTGGTACCGGCCGGTGGCAGCAGACCAATCAACGTGGATGCCGTGACCGACACAAGAATCCAAATCACCTTCCGTCGAAACGGAATCAGCAACCGCAAGAACTGTCCGACGAGTTGCTTTGAGGAACGGACGCGATCCTTCGGACTGCGCGTCTCACCGGTCCCATGAAAGCTCCCCTTGGGAAGTTCGCTGCGTTTGAGCTTTTGCCGATACCGCTCAAACCTCAAACGGCTGGCCCGCGATTCTGGGCCATCGGATGTCGAGGTTACTGGTGGGTTCGATCTACCGGCGTGCGATTCTGGCGAGTGTGGTTGCATGCCCGATTGTAGGACAATGAGTGATTTCGCGCACGGATGAGGATGGCACAAACCCCACCGAGCTTGCCTCATTGGTATCTACACAACTATCCGCACTTGAGGATGGGGAATGGTAGCGAGACATCACAAACGAGTTGTTTGAGGTCACTGAGATCATGGTGTTCGAGATATTCCAGCATCGTCAACACAACGCAC